>CALMNS010000646.1 GCA_937871635.1 uncultured Solirubrobacter sp. | reverse complement strand
GCACCACATCGCGTGGGCCTCGCGCGACGAGGATCACCTGGGCTGGCAGGCGCGGGTGCGCGAGGCGGGCTACGGCGTCACCGACGTGCGCGACCGCGACTACTTCAACTCGATCTACTTCCGCGAGCCGCGCGGGGTCCTCTTCGAGATCGCCACGCTCGGGCCCGGCTTCGCCACCGACGAGTCCCCCGACCACCTCGGCGAGGCGCTCCGGGTGCCGAAGATGCATGCCCACCTGCGCGACCGGCTCGAGCGGATCCTGACCCCGGTCGAGAACCCCCGGGCGGTTCGCCGCGCGGCCGAGGCCTCCGCGTGAGCGCGGACGGCCTCGTCTTCCGGGAGCGGGCCGCGGAGGGCGACCCCGCGGGTCTGCTCGTCCTGCACCACGGTCGCGGGGCCGACGAGCACGACCTGCTCGGCCTCGCCGACGTGCTCGACCCGCGCCGGCGCCTGCACGTGGTCACCCCGCGCGGCCCGCTCGAGCTGCCGGGCTGGCCGGGGCACCACTGGTACGCCGTGCCGCGGGTCGGCCACCCGGATCCGGAGACCTTCGCCGCCGCCTTCGCCGCGCTCGGCGCCTTCCACGATGCGCAGTGGGCCCGCACGGGCGTGCCGCCCGAGCGCACCGTGCTCGGCGGCTTCTCGATGGGCAGCGTGATGAGCTACGCCCTCGGCCTCGCGGCCGAGCGCCCCGCCCCGGCCGGGCTGCTCGCCTTCTCCGGCTTCGTCCCCACCGTGGAGGGCTGGGCGCCCTCGCTCGCCGATCGCGCCGCCACCCGCGCCTTCGTCGCCCACGGCCGCCGCGATCCGGTGATGGAGGTCGGCTTCGCGCGGGAGGCGCGCTCGCGGCTCGAGGCGGGCGGCCTGCCCGTCGAGTACCACGAGTCCGACGCCGCCCACCACATCGACCCCGCGCACGTCCCCCTGGCCGTGGCCTGGCTCGGGGCGACGCTCGCCTAGTCGCGTCAGCCCCAGGCGTGCCCGACGAAGACCGGCTCGGGGACGAGCCGGACGCCGAACGCGGCCTCGACGCCGTCGGCCACCTCGCGGGCGAGGGCGACGAGCTGCTCCGTGGTCGCCCCGCCGCGGTTGGTGAGGGCGAGCGCGTGTTTGGTGGAGACGGCGGCGGGGCCGGGCATCCCGTGCCCGCGCGAGAAGCCCGCCCGCTCCACCAGCCAGGCGGCCGAGGTCTTGATCCGGCCGTCGGGCTCGGGGAAGCGGGGCAGGCGGGCGTCCGCCCCTAGGCGCTCGCGGACGCGAGCCTCGAGCGCGGCGAACGCGTCCGGCGCGAGGATCGGGTTGGTGAAGAACGAGCCGGCGGAGACCGAGTCGAGGTCGTCGTCGGCCACGACCATCCCCTTCGCCCGCCGGAGGCCCAGCACCGCCTCGCGGACGTCGGCCAGTGGCGCGCTCCCCCCGACCGGGACGCCGAGTGCCTGGGCCAGCTCGGCGTAGCGGATAGGCTTCGACGTCCCCCCGGGCTCGAGCCCGAAGGTCACGGCGAGCACGAGCCAGCGGCCCGGCTCGCGCTTGAAGGCGCTCGAGCGGTACGTGAAGGCGCACGCCGCCGGGTCGAGCGTCTCCACCCGGCCGGAGGTCCGGTCGAGCGCGCGGACGGCGCGGATCGTCTCGGAGACCTCCTGGCCGTAGGCGCCGACGTTCTGGATCGGCGTCGCGCCGACCGAACCCGGGATGCCCGACAGGCACTCGACCCCGGCGAGGCCCTGCTCGACGCACGCGGCGACGAACGGGTCCCACGGCTCGCCGGCCTGGGCGGTGAGCACGTCGCCCTCGCGCCCGATCCCGCGGGTCACCACGTGGATCACCGTCCCGGGCCATCCCGTGTCGGCGATGACGACGTTGGACCCCCCGCCGAGGACGAGCAGGTCCGGGCCGCCCGCCCGGACGAGGTCGACGAGCTCCGCCTCGGACCGCGCCTCGACGAGCCGGCCGGCCGGGCCGCCGAGCCGCAGGGTGGTCAGCGCGGACAGGGTCATCGCCGGAGGCAGGTTACGGCGAGCCAGCGGCCGCGCCGGTCGGTCGGCGTGAGCGGGAACGCGAGGTCGGCCGTCGCCGCCCACAGGGGCGCGGCGCGGTCCGACAG
>CALMNS010000645.1 GCA_937871635.1 uncultured Solirubrobacter sp. | reverse complement strand
CAGCTGCGCCGTCCGGCGCTCGCTGGCGCGGTCGTCGGGGAAGATGTCGTCGATCTCGTCGCGCCGCCGGCGCGAGGCGAGGCGGCGGACGTTGGGGCGCTCGCGGTACTGCTCCTCGAGGTCGGGCTCCGGCGGCGCCTGTCGCGGGGCGCGGCGCGCGCCCATCGGCTCGCGGTCGCGGTCGTCGAGGTCCTCGTCGTCGTCGTAGCGATCCTCGGCGAGGCCGAAGTAGACGAGGGTGCGGTGCCAGGTGTCCGAGAAGGCCATGGTCGGGGTGGGGGTTCGCGCGAGCGCGGAGAACTCCTGCTCAGGGCACAGTCTAGGCCGCGCGGGCTTCTCGGGACCCGCCTAGGCCGGTTCGTAGAGCGCCGCGCCGACCCGCACGAGCGTCGCGCCCTCCTGCACGGCCACGGCGAAGTCCTGCGAGGTGCCCATGGAGAGCTGCGCGAGCCCGTGCTCGCCGGCGAGCCCGCGCAGAGCGGCGAAATAGGGCCGGTTGGCCTCGGGGTCGTCGATCGCGGGCGGCATGGTCGACAGTCCGGCGACCTCGACCGGGCACCGCGCGATGAAGTCCGCGAGCGCGTCGGGCGCCACGCCGGCCTTCTCGGCCTCCCCGGCGACGTTGACCTGCACGAGCACCCGGGTCTCGGGCCCGCCGTGGCGCCCGAGCTGCTCGAGCGCCGAATCCGACGCCACGGAGTGCACGAGCGCCGCGTGGCGCAGGACCTGCGCCACCTTGCGGCTCTGCAGCTGCCCGATGAAGTGCCAGACGAAGGCGTCGCCGCCCGGGGCCGTCGCCTTGGCCTCGAGGTCCTGGGCCCGGTTCTCGCCGACCACGGTGAGTCCGGCCTCGGCCAGGGCGCCGAGCTCCTCGAGCGGCACGTACTTGACCGCCGCGAGGAGCGTCACCCCGGCCGGGTCGCGGCCCGCCGCGCGCGCCGCCGCGTCGATCTCCCCCTGCACCCGGTCTGCGTTGGCGCGGACCCGCGCGGGGTCGAGGCCGGTGATCAGGCGGCGCGCCACGCGACCCCCGCCTGGCGGCCGGTGACGCCGCGGTCGCGGCGGTGGGAGAAGAAGTCCTCCGAGCACATCGTGCAGAGCCCGACGTCGTGGACGGCGCCGGCGCCGGCCCGCTCGAGCTGCTCGCGGGCGACCCGCTTGCGGTCG
>CALMNS010000644.1 GCA_937871635.1 uncultured Solirubrobacter sp. | reverse complement strand
ACGCTCGCCCGGGCGCGGTAGAGCAGCGCCCACGTGCTCGACTCGTTGGCCCCGAGCCCGGCGGCGACCTCGTCGACCCGGCGGCCCTCGAGCTCCCGGCGGACGAGCGCGAGCCGCTGGCGGTCGGGGAGCCGGCCGATGGCGTCGACCACCTCGCGCACCTCCTCGCGCAGGCACGCGACGTCGCTCGGATCACCCATCGTCGCGGGCGCGAGCGCCAGGGCGCGCTCGGAGTCGGGGTCGACGCGGCTGGCGTAGGGCTGGCGCAGGGCGTCGACCGCCTTGTTGCGGACGATCATCGACAGCCAGGCCCGCGGGGCGATCGGGCGGTCGACGGCGCGGATCGCGAAGTAGGCCGAGAGGAAGGCCTCCTGGAGGACGTCGTCGGGATCGTGTTGGCTGCCGCGCAGCACGGCACCGGCCAGGCGCCGGAGCGCCGGGCGATGGCGGCGGTGGAGCTCGGTGAACGCCGCCTCGTGACCCGAGCGGATCAGCGCCACCAGCCGCGCGTCGTCGACCCGTGCCAGGATGGTGGGTGCGGGGGAGGACGAGTCCGGCGTGGGCATATCCACAAGCTGCCCAGCCCCGCAGGACCACTACAGCCACCCAGGGGCTGGACCTTCGCCCCCCGAGGTGTGGCTCGATCCCACCTAAGGTGTGCCTCGCGCCCATGCAGATGCCGCACTCACCGCTCGCCTCCCACGCCGCGACGCCCCGCGAGCTCCAGGAGCGCCATCGCGCCGAACGGGAGGGGCTCCCCTACCTGCTGTTCCTCGACGACCAGGGCCGGCAGGTCCTCCACGTCCTCGACGACGAGCAGACGCGGCTGTCCATCGGCCGCAACCCGGCCAACGACGTGGCGCTCGAGTGGGACCCCGGCGTCTCGCGGCTCCACACCGAGCTCGAGCGGATCGGGGGCGAGTGGACGATCGGGGACGACGGGCTCTCGCGCAACGGCTCGTGGGTCAACGAGGAACGCGTGCGGGGGCGCCGGCGGCTCGACGACGGGGACGTCATCCGCCTCGGCGCGACCGCCCTGATCTTCCGCCACCCCGGCGCCGCCGAGGAGAGCCCGACGCTGTCGGGCCCCCTCCCCGTCCCCGCCTTCAGCCCGGGCCAGCGGCGGGTGCTGGTCGAGCTGTGCCGGCCCTACCAGGACGCGCAGCTGGCCGCCCCGGCGACCAACCGGCAGATCGCCGACCGCCTCTCGGTCTCCGTCGACGCCGTCAAGTCGCAGCTGCGAAGCCTGTTCATCGCCTTCGGGGTCGACGAGCTGCCGCAGAACCAGAAGCGCTCCGTGCTCGCCACCCGCGCGCTCAAGGCCGGCGTCGTCTCCGCGCAGGACTTCCTGGACTGAGCCTCCCCCGCCCGATCTGCCAGAATCGGCGCATGCGCCACCGCAAGCGTTGATCGCCTGACGCTCGACTCGCCGCCCGGCTGTACGGGTACGCGTTCCTGAGCGACCTCGTCCTGCTCTACCCGGTCTACGCGCTGCTGTTCGCGGACGCCGGGCTGTCGACCGCCCAGATCTCCTCGCTGTTCGCGATCTGGTCGATCGCCGGGCTGGTGCTCGAGGTGCCGTCCGGCGTCTGGGCCGACGCCGTCTCGCGACGGCTCCTGCTCGCGCTGGCGCCCCTGCTGAGCGGGGCGGGCTTCGCCCTCTGGGTGCTCGCCCCGTCCTATCCGGCGTTCGCGGCCGGGTTCGTCCTGTGGGGCGCCCAGGGCGCGCTCCAGACCGGCGCGCTCGAGGCCCTCGTCTACGAGGAGCTCGACCGCGCGGGCGCCGCGG
>CALMNS010000643.1 GCA_937871635.1 uncultured Solirubrobacter sp. | reverse complement strand
GGGCCGCGCCGAGCCGGCGGGCGGCGGGCAGGTAGAGCGAGCGGGGGACGAGGCGGCCGCCGAGCATCGAGGCCTTGTTCGTGAGCCCCGGGACGGCGGAGCGCCGGCCGGCGAGCATGGCCTCGACGCCCTCGCGGGCGACGTCCTCCGCGTTCGAGAAGACGAAGTCCGGGCCGCCCTCGAACGAGGAGCCGCCCGCGCGCTCGCCGAACTCGGTCTTGGTCGGCCCGGGGCACAGCGAGGTCACCGAGACGCCGGTGCCCGACAGCTCGGCGTGCACCCCCTCGGAGAACGAGGCGACGAACGCCTTGGTGGCGGCGTACGTCGCGAACCCGGGCATCGGCTGGAACGCCGCGGTCGACGCCACGTTGAGCACCGCGCCGCTCCCGCGCTCGACCATGGCCGGCAGGAAGGCGCCCGTGAGCTCGTGCAGCGCCTCGACGTTGAGGCGCACCATGGCCACCTCGCGCTCGAGCGGGAGCTCGTGGAGCCGCCCGACGGACCCGTAGCCGGCGTTGTTGCAGACGCCGGCGACCTCGAGCTGGCCCGAGAGCAGCGCGAGGATGAGGTCGGCGCGGGCGTCGGCGTCGGCCAGGTCGGTGATGTGGATGTCGGCGCGGACGCCGTGCGCGCGGTGCAGCTCGTCGGCGAGCGCGCGCAGCCGGTCCTCGGTGCGGGCGACGAGCGTGACGTTGTAGCCCCGCCCCGCCAGCTCACGGGCCAGCTCCGTGCCGATGCCGGAGGAGGCGCCGGTGACGAGGACGGTCGAGGCGGTGGCGGCGGCGGGGAGGCTCATGCCCGACTCCTGCCCCGTGTGCCAGGTTGGCCACGCCGCGGTAGCGAAGGTGACACCCGGGCGCCCGCCGGGGCTTGGCGGCGCGCGGGGGGTGGTACTCGCGGGACCTGCCCCGTCCAGGCCGACGAAGGAGGCCACCATGAAGGACCGCATCACCCTGGAGCTCGCCGATCCGGAGGCCATCGTCTCCGGCGACGGGCGCAACGACGGCGGGCTCACCCGCCTCGAGCTCCTCCGGCGCGCGGCGCTGGGCGGCGGCTCGGCCCTGATCGGGGGCGGCCTGCTCGTCTCCAACGTCCCGGCGGCCCTCGGCCAGGCCTCGCCCGACCGGGAGATCCTCAACTTCCTGCTGCTCAATGAGTCGCTCGAGGTCGCCTTCTACTCCGAGGCCGTGGCCCGCGGGGCGCTTTCGGGCCGCGCGAGGACGTTCGCGCGGCAGGTCCGCGAGAACGAGGTGGTCCACCGCGACACCATCCGGGCGGCGCTGGGCGACGACGCGCGACCGATCCCGGAGTTCCGCTTCGGTACCACCACGGCCTCGCAGGAGGCCTTCCTGACCACCGCGCTCGCGCTGGAGAACAACGACGTGGCGGTCAACAACGGCGCGGGGCCCCTCCTGCGCTCGAAGAAGCTGCTGGCCGCGGCCGGCGCCATCGTGTCGGTCGAGGCCCGGCAGGCGGCCTGGATCCGGCGGATCGTCTTCGGGCCGGGCGGCTACGAGTCTCGGGCCCAGTACCCGGCGCCCGACGCGTTCGACCCGACCATCACCCTGGAGCAGGCCAAGGCCGCGCTCCGCAAGACCGGCTTCGTGCAGGGGGAGATCTGAGCATGCGACACGACGACCTGACGCTGGACGCGCTCGACCGCGACGGCGCGCTGCGCGAGACCGCCGAGGCGGCCGCGACGGACACCCGCGCGGACTTCCTGCGCCGCGCGGGCATGCTG
>CALMNS010000642.1 GCA_937871635.1 uncultured Solirubrobacter sp. | reverse complement strand
GGCGAGGGCGGCGTGCCCGCGGGCGGCGATCGCGAGCAGCAGGTGCTCGGCCTCGACCGTCGGCGAGCCCAGCTCGCTCGCCTCGTCCACCGCGGCGGCGACGACCGCCCTGGCGTCCTTCGTGAACCGCTCGAACATCAGCTCGTCTCCTTGATCCGCTTGGCGTGCTTCTTGTGCACCGCCTGGCGGGTGACGCCGAGCGCCTCGGCGACGAGCGACCAGGTCCAGCCGGCGGCGAGCGCCCGCTCGACCTCCTGGGCCTCGAGGCGGTCGGCGAGGCGCCGCAGCGCCACGACGGCGGCGAGGCCGTCGGCCGGGCTCGATGGAGCGGAGAGCGTGGGCATGCCGCAACCGTAGTTGACAACATCGCCCCTGTCAACTCAGGTTGCGCTCAGGGCCAGCAGCGGCGCGAAGCTCGCGGCCAGGCGCAGTCCGACCCGCTCCCCGCGCACCCGGTGCTCGGCGAGCACGAGCGCGTGCAGCGGCCGGTGGACCATCTCCTCCACCAGCGCGCGCGAGCGGGTCGCCGGGACGTAGCCGGCCTGCGCGCGCAGCGCCAGGTCGAGCACGGCGAGCGCCCACGGGTCGTGCGGGTTGTCGGGCTCCGGCATGAGGACGACCGGCTCGCCGGGGGCGAAGCCGTCGCCCTGGAGCTCGTTCGACCGGTGCGAGGCGCCCACCACCCGCAGGACGTGGACGCCCACCTCGTCAAGGTCGTCGTCGCGCCAGACCCGCCCGTCAGGGTCGACGACCCGGTAGCCGCGCGTCTCCCCGTCGCCGTGCGCCCACGGGCTCGTGAACGCCTCCAACCGGAGCTCCACCATGAGGCCGCGCGAGGCGGTGAGTCGGCGGCCGGAGAGGGGCATGGCGCCCCTATGCTGCCCGCCATGGCCTCCAACGCACCGATCTCCTTCGCCCGGGGCGCCCCGTCGCTCGACATCATCGACGCGGAGGGCCTGTCCGCGGCGGCCACCGCGGCGTTCGCGAAGGATCCGGCCGGCACGTTCGCGTACGGCACGAGCATCGGCTACGTGCCCCTGCGCGCCTTCGTCGCCGAGCAGCACGGCGTCGCCCCGGAGCAGGTGCTCGTCACGAACGGCTCCATGCAGGCCGACGCCTTCCTCTTCGAGCTGCTCGTCAAGCCCGGCGACGACGTGATCGTCGAGTCGCCGACCTACGACCGCACGCTGCTCAACCTCCGCCAGCGCGGCGCCAACGTGCACATGATCCCGCTCGAGACGGACGGGATCGACGTCGACGCCCTGGAGGCCCTGCTCGCCTCCGGCACCGTCACCCCCAAGCTCGCCCACATCATCCCGAACTTCCAGAACCCGGCCGGCTACACGCTCTCCGCCGAGAAGCGCGCGCGGCTCCTCGCGCTCGCCGCCGAGCACGACTTCATCCTCTTCGAGGACGACCCGTACATCGCCATCCGCTTCGAGGGCGAGGGTATGCCGACCATGCGCTCGCAGGACGGGGCGGGCAAGGTCGTCTACGCCAGCTCGTTCTCGAAGACGGTCTGCCCCGGGATCCGCTGCGGCTACCTGGTCGGTCCCCAGGCGATCATCGACCAGGTCAAGGCGCTGGCCACGAACACCTACATCTCGCCGAACATGGTCGCGCAGTCGATCGTCAACGAGTTCTGCCGCTCCGGCGCGATCGACCGCTCGATCGAGACGGTCAAGACGGCGCTGCGCGAGCGGCGCGACGCGGTGGTCGCCGCGCTCGAGCGGGAGCTGCCCGAGGCCCGCTTCACCCCGCCGCAGGGTGGCTACTTCATGTGGGTCGAGCTGCCGGACGGCACGTCGGTGGCGGAGCTCGAGGGCGCGGCCCGCGAGCGCGGGGTGGTCTTCGTCAAGGGAACCGACTTCCTGCTCGAGGGCGGCGAGAACACGCTTCGGCTCGCCTACTCGGGGGTGACGCCGGAGGAGATCGACGAGGGCATCACCCGGCTCGCCGACGCCGTCCGCTCGCTCGGCGGAGTTGCGGCCTGAGCGGCACCGGTACGGACGGCACCGCTCGCAGTTCGCCGAGCTGTTCCGTCCGCCGGACACGGGCGGTGCCGCGCCGCCCGTCGCGGTGGTCATCCACGGCGGATTCTGGAAGGCCCGCTACGGGCGCCGCCTCATGCACGCCGTCTGCCGCGACCTCGCCGGGCGCGGCTGGGCGGCGTGGAACCTCGAGTACCGCCGGCTCGGCCGCCTCGACGGGGGCGGCTACCCGGCGACGCTCGAGGACGTCGGCGCGGGGATCGACGCCCTCGCCGAGGTCGGCGGACTTGAACTGGGCCGCGTCGTGAGCATCGGGCACTCGGCGGGCGGGCACCTCGCCGCCTGGGCGGCGACCCGCGAGGCGCCCCGCGTGCCGCTCACCGGCGCGGTCGCCCAGGCCGGCGTCGTCGACCTGCGCATGGCCTCCGAGCGCGGGCTCTCAGGCGGCGTGGTGCACCGCTTCCTCGGCGGCCGCCCCGAGGAGCGGCCCGAGCGCTACGCCGCCGCCTCGCCCGCCGAGCGGCTGCCGCTCGGCGTCCCGGTGTTGGTCACCCACGGCGGCCAGGACGGCAACGTCCCGCCGGAGATGAGCGAGTCGTTCGCCGCGGCGGCGCGCCGGGCGGGCGACGAGGTCGAGCTCGTCCTGCTCGACGGCGAGGACCACTTCGGCCACATCGCGCCCGGCAACCCGCTGTGGAGCGCGGTGACCCGGTGGCTCGAGGTCGCGGCGTGATCACCCGGGCCGACGCCGAGGCCCTCGACGCCGCCGATCCGCTCGCCGGCTTCCGGGAGCGCTTCGTGATCGAGGATGCCGATCGCATCTACCTCGACGGCAACTCGCTCGGGCGCCTGCCCGTGGCCACCCGGGACCGGCTGGCCGCGCTCGTCGCCGAGTGGGGCACGCGCCTCGTCTCGGCCTGGGAGGACTGGATCGACCTCCCCGCCCAAGTGGGCGACCGCCTCGCCGAGGGCGTCCTCGGCGCGGGGCCCGGCGAGGTGCTCGTCTGCGACTCGACCACGGTGAACCTCTACAAGCTCGTGCGGGCGATCATGGCCGACCGGCCGGGCGCGCTCGTCACCGACTCCGGGAACTTCCCGACGGACCGCTACGTGCTCGAGGGGCTCGCGGAGTCCTCCGCTTCGCGGGCGACCCGCACAGGCCACCGTGAGCTGCGCCAGTTCGACGCCGACCCGGTCCTCGGCCCGTCGCCCGACGACGTCGCGGAGGCGGTCGCCCCGGGCGACGTCGCCCTCGTCGTCCTCTCCCACGTCGCCTACCGCTCGGGCGCGGTCGCCGACCTCGCCGCGATCGAGGCGGCGGCGGGCGACCACGGCGTCCCGGTGGTCTGGGACCTGTCGCACTCGGTCGGCTCGGTGCCGACCGAGCTGCACGCCGCCGGCGCCCGCTACGCCGTCGGGTGCACCTACAAGCACCTCAACGGCGGGCCGGGGGCCCCGGCCTTCCTCTACGTGCGCGAGGACGCCCAGACGGGCCTGCGCTCCCCGATCCAGGGCTGGTTCGGCCAGGCCGAGCAGTTCGACATGGAGCGCCCCTACGACCCGGTGCCCGGGATCGGGCGCTTCCTGGCCGGCACGCCCTCGATCCTCGGGCTGGCGGCTGTGCAGGAGGGCGTCGGGCTGACCGCCGGGGCGGGGATGGCCGCGGTCGCGGCGAAGTCCGCCTCCCTGACCGGGCTCGTCGTCGCGTACCTCGACGAGCGCCTCGGGCCGCTCGGCTTCTCGCTCGGCTCGCCGCGCGACCCGGCCCGGCGCGGCGCCCACGTCGCGCTGCGCCACCCGCAGGCGTGGCCGATCTGCCGCGCGCTGATCGAGCGCGCCGCGGTCGTCCCCGACTTCCGCGGGCCCGACATCGTCCGCCTCGGCGTCGCGCCGCTGTACACCACCCATGCCGAGCTCTTCGACGCGCTCGAGCGGCTGCGCGACCTCGTCGAGCGCGGCGAGCACGAGCGGATCGACGCGACGCGCTCGCGCGTGACGTGAGACGGGCGGCCGCGACGGCGGCCCTCCTCGTCCTCGGCTTCCTCGCCCTGCTCCTCGTCGAGGCGCTGCTCGCCCGCCGCGGCCCCGACGAGCCGTTCGCCAACCCGTCGCCCGCGCCCCAGCGCTTCGGTACCGAGGGCGATCCGGCGCTCGCGCTCGTCGTGATCGGCGACTCGACCGGCGCCGGCCAGGGCGCCCCGTACGAG
>CALMNS010000641.1 GCA_937871635.1 uncultured Solirubrobacter sp. | reverse complement strand
GGATGGGCGCGGCTGGGGAGCTGGGCGTCCGGGTGCAGGCGCCGGACGCGCAGCCTCACGCGAGCGGGGCCGCCGGCCGCAGCGCGTAGCGGCCGAAGCGCTCGGCGATGACCGGCGGCAGCCGTAGCGAGACGCGCACGCCCTCCGGGGTGTCCTCGCGCTCGACGTCGCCGGCGAGGTCGTGCAGCTCGGAGAGCACGTCGCCCGCCGCGTAGGGGACGAGCAGCTCGACGTCGGACAGCGTCCGCTCGAAGTCGGCGACGATCCGGGCGCGCAGCTCGTCGAGCCCCTCGCCGGTGACGGCGGAGACGAGCACGGCCTCGGGATGGCGGAAGGAGAGCTCCCGGCGGCGCTCGGCGGTCAGCGCGTCGGCCTTGTTGAGGACGAGCATCCGCGTCTGCTGGCCGACGCCGATCTCCTCGAGGACGTCCTCCACCGCGCGGGTCATGGCCATGAGCTCGTCCTCGGGCACGTCGGCGTCGACCACGTGGAGGAGCAGGTCGGCGCGGACGGTCTCCTCGAGCGTCGCGCCGAAGGCGTCGACGAGCTGGTGGGGCAGCTTGCGGATGAAGCCGACGGTGTCCGTCATCAGGAAGGTCCGGCCGTCGAGCCGGGTGGTGCGGGTGCTCGGATCGAGCGTGTGGAAGAGCCGGTCGCGAACCCCCACGGTGGCGCCGGTCAGCGCGTTGAGCAGGGTCGACTTGCCGGCGTTCGTGTAGCCGACGAGCGCCACGGACGGGAGGTGGGCCCGCTCGCGCTCGGCGCGCATGACCGCGCGGGTCGCCTTGACCCGCTCGAGCTTGCGCTTGAGCGCGGTGATCCGGTCGCGCGCGAGCCGGCGGTCGGTCTCGATCTGCGTCTCGCCGGGGCCGCGGGTGCCGATGCCCGGCTGGGCGGCGGAGGCGCCGAGCCGCTCGAGGTGGGTCCACAGCCCGCGCATGCGGGCGAGGTTGTACTCGAGCTGGGCGAGCTCGACCTGGAGCTTGCCCTCGGCCGAGCCGGCGTGGCCGGCGAAGATGTCGAGGATCACGGTGGTGCGGTCGATGACCGGCAGCCCGAGCTCCTTCTCGAGGTTGCGCTCCTGGCGGGGGCTTAGCTCGTCGTCGGTGACCACGACGTTCGCGTCGGTCGCCTTGAGCTGCTCGGCGAGCTCGGCGACCTTGCCCGGCCCGAGGTAGAGGTTCGGATGCGCCTGGTCGCGGTGCTGCACGAGCTCCCCGACCGTGGCCACGCCCGCGGTGCGCAGCAGCTCCTTGAGCTCGGACAGGTCGTCGCCGTCGGGCATGACCCCGATGGCGTAGGCGCGCTGGCGCGCCCGTCCGGCGCCCGGGACGGGCTTCCCGTTCGACTCGCTGACCCTTCCGTTGCGGCTTCGCTGCACTCCCTCCATTCTAGAGGCCATGGAGGCCGCCTTCGCCGCCGCCCGCCGGGCGGTCGACGCCCACGACCTCGACAGACTGCGCCGCCTGCTCGACCGGGCGCCCGGCCTCGCCGGCGAGCGCGCCGGCGCCAACCGCAACGACCTGCTCGGCATGGCCACCGCGACGTGCGACGAGCGCCTGGTGGAGCTCCTGCTCGAGCGGGGCGCCGACGTCCGCGGCGCCAACGTCCACGGCTGGACGGCGCTGCATCAGGCGGCCTACGCCGGGCTCCCCGCCCTGGTCGAGCGCCTCCTCGCGGCGGGCGCGCCGGTGAGCGTCTGCGCGCGGGGCGAGGG
>CALMNS010000640.1 GCA_937871635.1 uncultured Solirubrobacter sp. | reverse complement strand
GCATGGACTTCGGCTACTCGCTGGGCGTGCTGCACCACGTCCCGGATCCGCTGGCGGGCATCGAGGCCTGCGCCCGGCTGCTCAAGCCTGGAGCGCCCTTGCTCCTGTACCTCTACTACGCGTTCGACAACCGGCCGGGGTGGTACCGCGCGCTGTGGCGGGTCAGCGACGTCGTGCGGCGGGTGCTCTCGCGCTCCCCCCACCGCGTCAAGCTCGCGGTGAGCGGAGCGATCGCCCTCGCGGTCTACGTCCCGCTCGCCCGCGCCGCGCGGGTCGCCGAGCGGCTCGGCGTCCCCGGGGCGGCGGGCATGCCGCTCGCCTACTACGCCGAGCGCTCGCTCTACACGATGCGAACGGACGCCTACGACCGCTTCTCCACGCGGTTGGAGCAGCGCTTCACCCGGGCGGAGATCGAGCGCATGATGCGCCAGGCCGGGCTCGAGGACCTGGTGTTCTCCGAGGACGTGCCGTTCTGGTGCGTGGTCGGGTATCGGGGCGCAGCGAGGTCGGGTGCGGATCCTGGCTCGGACGAGCCGGCCCGGGCGCCCGCGGGCCCATAAGGTCCGCACGTGACGAACTACACCGCGGGCGACCGCGTCCTTCCGCCGCCGGGCCAGCGCGTCGTGGCCATCTTCGAGCAGCTCTCCATGGCGGCCGGCGTGCCCTTGGCTCCGGCGCATCGCGTGCTGGACTTCGGAGCGGGCGCCGGCCGTCACGTGGCCGAGTTCCGGGAGGCGGGCTACGACGCATGGGGTGTCGACCAGATCTACTCCTCGCATGCGCAGGGCTCCTCCGAGGAGACCTTCCTGCGTCGGGTCCACGCCCCGGACTACCGGCTCCCGTTCGACGACGAGGAGTTCGACTGCGTGTACTCCACGTCGGTGATGGAGCACGTACTGGACCCCGGGGGCGCGCTGGCGGAGATCGCGCGCGTCCTGCGCCCCGGAGGGGTGTCGCTGCATGTGTTCCCGGCCCGATGGCGTCCGATAGAGCCCCACATGCACGTGCCGCTGGGTGGGAGGGTGCAGAGCTTCGGGGCGATGTCGCTGTGGGCGCGCCTCGGCATCCGCAACGAGTTCCAGGACGGGCTCCCGGCCCAGGACGTGGCGCTGGCGAACACGCAGTACTGCAAGACCGGGATCAGCTATCCGACCGCGCGCGAGTGGGAGCTTCGCGCCCGCCCGCACTTCGCACGGGTCGAGTGGGATGAGGCGACGTTCGTCAGCGCGAGCCGGCCGGTCAGCAGGGTCTCGCGCCTGGTGGCGCCGCTGATGGGGATGCCGGGGGCGCCCTCGCTCTACCGGGGCCTCCACACCCGGGTGCTGGTGCTCGTCAGGTGACCGGCCGGTCTGCCGGTGGCCGTCTGAAGACGAACTGGTTGCAGCCGAGCCCGCCGCCGGCGGTCACCAGCTTCTCGAGGGTGAAGCCCCGTTGCTTGAAGTGCTCGAAGATCTGCTCGGGAGTGGCCACCTCGAACGGATAGCCACCGACCCAGTCGATCAGGTCGTGCCACCGGCTCATGCCCCGTGACCGCTTGTACTCGGTCCAGGACCTGACGTACCGCCAGGGCTTGAGCGTGGCGGTCGACAGGCCGAGGGAGAGGGCCTCGCGCGGCGCCATGACGGCGATCGCGAAGGGGACCCGCAAGGCCGCGGGAAGGACGTTGTAGGTCCGCTTCACCGCACGCCAGAGGCGGCTGCGCAGCCCTTGGTCGTTGTAGATCGAGACGAACAGCCGGCCACCGGGGGCGACGGCACGAGCGACGTTGTCGAGGCCGCGTCGCATGTCGCCCGTGTGGTGGAGCACCCCCCAGGAGTAGACCAGGTCCCATCCCTCGAGCGGCTCGAGCGAGCTCTCCTCGAGCACGCTCGCACCGGCGACCGTCCAGTGACCCGCGTCGGGTGCGAAGCGGCGATGGAGCTCTCGCGCGCACGCCACGCTGCTCGGGTCGAAGTCGAACGAGTGCACCCGGGCGGCGCCGAGCCGGACCGCGGCGAGGGAGAAGAGCCCGCTCCCACAGCCTGCGTCGACCATGCTCAGTCCGTCGAGGTGCTCCACGCCGAGCATCGCCTGGAGGGATCGCTCCGCCTCCGCGATCCGCTGCTCGTCAAGGACGCTCAGGAACCGCTGCCAGTTCTCGCCGAACTCGAAGCGCTCGCCTCTGCGGACCTCCTCCGCGTGTGCCGGAACTACTGTGGACGGGGCATGAGACAAGGGTGTGGCCTGGGTCAAGATCGCTCCGCTGCTCAGGGTTCGGCGGCCATGCTAGAGCCGACCGTCCCATCCAGCCAGTAGGTTCACTCCCCGGTCGATCCTGCGTCCCGTCGCCTTGCTTCGATCCGACCGCTCATACGACGAGGTTCCGATGCTCGTTAGTTCGTCCCTGTGAGCACGGCACCCTCGCGGGGCAGGGCCGTGGTCGATCCGTCGCGAGAGGCGGGGACGGACACCATTGCCTCTGGGACCGCCGGCGCGTTCGGTGCGCAGTTGCTGGGCTATGCCTTGGGCCTGCTCGGCAGTGTGCTGATCGCCCGTGCGCTCGGCCCGGAAGGGCGGGGTCTCTACCAATTGCCGGTCACCGCAGCGTTGCTCGCCGTCGTGCTGGCCAGCATCAACCAGGAGTCGGCCAACACCCTCTACTTCGCCCAGCGTCGCTTCTCGCTGCCCGAGCTGTCGGCGAACGTGACGCTGCTCTGCCTGCCCTGCGGCGCGGTTGCTGCGATCGGTCTTCTTGCGTTCTACGCCGCGACGTCCGGGTCGGTCTTCGACGGCGTCCCCCTGACCGACGTGCTCATCGTGGCCGCGACCCTGCCCTTCCAGCTGCACCTGCTCTGGATGACGAACCTCTTCCTCCTGGCCCGCCGCGTCACGCGATCGCAGTTCGCGACGCTGGCCGGCGCTGTCGTCCAGACGACACTGCTGGTCGCCCTGACGGCCGTCGGCATGCTGAACGTCCGGCTGGTGCTGTTGCTCTACGCCACCAACGTGATCGTTCCCTGGCTGCTCCTCGTCTGGTGGGCCCGCAGGTTCGCGCCCCCGCGACCCGCGCTCGACGTGGTCAGGCTCCGCGCGACGGTCGCGATGGGTCTGAAGCTCCACCTCGGGCTCGTCGCCACGAACCTCCTTCTGCGAGCCGACATCTTCCTCGTCAGCCTGTACCTCGGGGTGCGCGAGATGGGGATCTACGCGCTCGCGGTCCTGCTCGCCGAACTGCTGGTGCTGCTGACCAACCCGTTGGTCATCGCCGCGTTGCCGTACCAATCCGGGACGGGCATCCAGGAAGCCGGGCGGCTCTCCTTCAGGATCGCTCGCTTCAACCTCGTCTTCGTCGTCGCGCTCGGAGCGCTTTCCGCGGCGAGCCTCTGGCTCGTGATTCCGGCGTTCTACGGTGCCGGGTTCGCGGACGCGTACGGGGCGATGATGGCGCTCCTTCCGGGCGTGGTTGCGCTGGCGATCAGTCGGCCGCTCGGCAACTGGCTCGTGCGCCAGGAGCGGCCGTGGCGGCTGACGGCGATCGGCGTTGGTGCGCTGGTGATCAACCTCGCGCTCAACGTGGCGCTCCTCCCCACCCTCGGTCTCGTGGGTGCCGGTCTCGCCTCCTCGATCGCCTACTCCGCTGTCACGTTCGCCTTCGTCCTCTGGGGGCTGCGAGTCACTGGGCTCCGGCTGCGTGAGGTGCTCGTCCCGACTACGGAGGACGCCCGCACCATCATGCGCCTCGTGAGGCGAGTCGTCGGTCGCCTTCGCGAGATCGGCCGATAGCCCAGCGCCCAGCCAGCTCCAGCGCCTCGTCGATCGCGGCGCAGTGCGCGTCGACGAAGGTGTCGATCGAGTGCCGCGCGGCCGCGTGCTGGCGTGCCCGGGCGCCGCATCGCTCGCGCAGCGCGCGATCCTCGATCATCCGGCGGAGGGCGGCGGTGATCGCCTCGTCGTCGTCGGGGTCGACGAGCAGGCCCATCTCCGCGTCGACGATCTCCGGGACGCCCCCGACCGCGGTCGCCACCAGCGGCCGGCCCATCAGGGCCGCCTCGATCAGCGCGTTGGGCGAGCCCTCGTGGTCGGAGAGCAGCACGGCCACGTCGCGCTCGCGCCAGAAGCCCTCCACGTCGGACACCGGGCCGCAGAACCGGATCCGATCGGCGAGGCCGTGCGCCTCGACCTCCTGCCGGACCACGGCCTCCAGCGGACCGCCCCCGGCGAGGTCGACGCGCCAGGGCGTTTCGGTGCGCAGGCCCCGCAGGGCACGCAGGAGTCGCAGATGCCCCTTCTCCGGGCGCATCCGCGCGAGGTAGCCCAGGCTCACCACGGGCGAGGCGGGCAACGGAGCCGCCGGCGGGGTCACCCGGCCGTTGAGGATCACCCGCACCCGGTCGGCGGGCACGCCGCGCCGCACCGTCTCGGCCGCGACGGCCCTCGAGTTGGCCGTCGCGAGGACGGCGAGGCGCTCGGCGGCGTGGATGGCCGCGACCATCGGCGCCGACCGCGACGCGTACGGCCCTGAGACGTTGCGGCGCGCGAGGAGGACCGGGATGCCGCGACTGCGGGCGATCGGCGCGGCGAGCAGCGCCGACTGCTCGAGCCAGGGCGAGACCAGGTCGGGACGGAACGCCCGCAGCACCCCGGCCAGCCCGCGGACCGAGTCGGCCACCCTCGTCACCTTGAGGCGCTGGCCTCCCAGGACGCGGAACGGCAAGCCGAGGCGCCGCACGGTCAGGGTGTGCCGGGGGTCGCCGGCCGGCGCGAGCGCGACGAGCCCCGCGTCGACGCGGGAGCCGTGCACGTGCTCGAGCAGCTCCACGAGCTGCCCCTCGCTCCCGCCCGGCTCGAGGCTCCCGATGACGAAGAGGACCCTGGGGAGCCGGCCGCGCTCAGGCCCCATCGATCCGTTCACGCTGCCACAGCTCGAGCATCGTGAGGTTCCACAACCGGGGCGTGTGGTCGGCGCGGCCGGCGAGGTGGTCGTCGAGCAGGCGGTCGACCTCGGACGGGTCGAACCAGCCGCGCTCGCGCGTGCCCGGGTCGCGCAGCACGCCCTCCACCCACGGCCGCAGGTCTCCCCGGAACCACTCGCCGACCGGGATGCCGAAGCCCTTCTTGCGCCGGGTCACCAGGTGCTCGGGAAGTCCGCGGCGCCGGGCGAGCTGCTTGAGCAGCCACTTCGTCTCGCCCCGGCGCAGCTTCATGTGCTGCGGCGTACGCGCGGCGAGCTCGTGGACCTCGTGGTCGAGCAGGGGCGAGCGGACCTCCAGGGCGTGCCACATCGAGGTCCGGTCGACCTTGAGCAGGAGGTCGCCCGGGAGGTAGGAGGCCGTGTCGAGCGTGAGGTACCGGTCGACCCCGCGGTCCGGCGAGAGCGCGAGGACCTCGTCCCACGCGCGCCGCGGGCCGCCCGCCTCGGACAGGAAGGCCGGCGTGCAGAGCCGCTCGAGCGCGGCCGGCTCGAAGTGGGACATGATCGCGGCGTAGCGGTCGTGGGGGGAGCGGGCGACCGCCGCCGCCCCGCGCTTGAGGCGGGCGACGCGTCCGTTGCCGGGGATGCGGCCGACGGCCCGGGCCAGGGGCTCCGCCAGGGTGAGCGCGGGCCCCAGGCGGTCGGCCGTCGCGGCGATCCGGTGCCGGACGTAGCCCGCGAACGCCTCGTCGCCCCCGTCGCCCGACAGCGCCACGGTGACCTTCCTCCGCGTCAGCTCGGAGAGCAGGTAGGTCGGGATGGCCGACGAGTCGGCGAACGGCTCGCCGGCGGCGCGGATGGCCTGGCCGACGGTGGGCAGGATGTCCGGTTCCACGACGAGGTCCTCGTGGCGGGTCCCGTAGAGATCGGCCACCTCGCGCGCGTGCCGGCCCTCGGAGAACCTGGCCAGCGGGAAGTCGATCGAGAAGGTCCGGACGTCGGTGGCGTGCTCGGCCATGTAGGAGACCACCAGGCTCGAGTCGATCCCGCCCGAGAGGAACGCGCCGACCGGGACGTCGGCGATCAGGCGGAGGCGGGTCGCCTCGCTCAGCGTCGAGTCGAGCTCGTCGAGGCGATCCGCCTCGGAGACGTTGTCGACGCCGGCGCCGTGGGTGAGCGACCACCACCGCTCGGTGCGGAGCCTGCCGTCCTCCCAGACCAGGAGCTCCCCGGGATGCAGCTTGCGGATCCCCGCGAACCCGCTGAGCGGGGCGGGGACGTACTGGAGCGTCAGGTACTGGGCGATCGCCGCGAGGTCCGGCTGGGCGGCGATCGCGCCGCTCGCCAGGATCGCGCCCGGCTCGCTCGCGTAGAGCAGGCCGCCGGGCACCTCGGCGTAGTAGAGCGGCTTGACGCCCAGCCGGTCGCGCGCGAGCAGCAGGCGGTTGCGGTCGCCGTCCCAAAGCGCGATCGCGAACATCCCGCGGAGGCGGTGCAGGAAGCGCTCGCCCTCCTCCTCGTAGAGATGCGGGACGACCTCGCAGTCCGACCCGGTGCGCAGCGTGTGACCGCGGCCGCGCAACCCGTCGCGCAGCCGCTGGAAGTTGTAGATCTCGCCGTTGACGGTGGCCTGGATGCGGCCCGACTCGGTCCCGAGCGGCTGCGCCCCGCCGTCGAGGTCGATGATCGAGAGCCGGCGGAAGCCGAGGGCCACCCGGCCCGGCTCGACGTAGGCGGCGTCGTCGTCCGGTCCGCGATGGCGGATCGCCTCGCGCATCCGGTCGAGCGCGCCGTCGTCGAGTCCCGGCGCGCCGACCCATCCGGTGATTCCACACATCGGCGCAGCAACGTAGCGGAGTGTCGCCGTGCGGCTGGAGGACGTCCGACGCGACCAGGACCTGCGCTCAGCCCAGCCGCTCCACGTCGGCGTCCACCATCAACCGGATGAGCTCCTCGAAGCTCGTCTCCGGCCTCCAGCCGAGCTCCCGCTCGGCCTTGTCGTAGGAGCCGATGAGCAGGTCGACCTCGGCCGGCCGCTTGAACGCGTCGTCGATGACGACGTAGGGCTCCCAGTCCGGCAGGCCGACGCGCTCGAAGGCGACCTCGACGCAGCGCTGCACCGTGTTGGTCCGGTTCGTGGCGATGACGAAGTCCTCCGGCTCGTCCTGCTGGAGCATGAGCCACATCGCCTCGACGTAGTCCTTCGCGTAGCCCCAGTCGCGCCGCGCCTCGAGGTTGCCGAGCCGCAGCTCGCTCGCGCGCCCGGCGGCGATCGACGCCGCGCCGTGGGTGATCTTCCGGGTCACGAACTCGAGCCCCCGACGAGGCGAGTTGTGCACCACGAGCCGGCCGACGCCGGCGCTGAAGACGCCGGACTCCGTCTCGAGGTCGAAGACGAACTCGTCCGGCTCCGCCTCGAGTTCGACGACCCGCCGGACCTCGGCGGGGTCCTTCGCGAGATGCTGGCCCTTGGCGCCGACCTTGACCGCGGACGCGAGATTGAGCTGGTAGTAGGTCTTCCCGGCGCGATGCTCGACGTAGACGGACGCGGGCTGGTCGTCGAGCGCGTAGAGCCAGCACAGGCCCTGGGCCAGGACCGGCGAGTTCGTCTTGATCGACTGCCCCTTGCCGCGCTTGAGCCCGTCGCCCGCGTAGTAGCCGCGCAGGAAGGCCTGCTGCGCGGGTGCCGCCGCGTTCAGGACCAGCGGCGGCACCTGCTTGTGCGCGGTGGGAGTGTAGAGCTGCTCCCGGAGCCAGGGGGCGACCGCCGCGCCCCCGGTGAGGTCGAGTTTCTCGACCGTGCCGCCATCGACGAAGCCGGAGCGGCCGGTCCAGCTGCGCGTCGGCTTCAGGAAGCAGCGGGACCAGAGCTCGGCTACGCGAGCGCGGAGCGCGTCGTCGTTGTTCGTGAAGTTGATGTGGTGCCCGTCGCGCTCGACGTAGCCGTCGGCGCACATCAGCCCGAGGAGCTCCGCCATCTCCTCGGTGATCGCGGACCAGGCGGGTGCCTCGTCCGGCTCGCCACCAAGTGCGAGGCGGTCCCCCACCTCGACGGACCCGGCCTTCACCTCGGTGCGGTCCCCGGCGAGCATCGTGTGGTGCGCGGTGACCTCGACCACGCCGGCGCGCGCCTCGACGCTGAGGAGGCGGTGGTCGCGATCCGCGCCACGGCGCCTCGTCGCGGTGATGGCCCGGACGGGGGTGAAGGCCTCGCCGTCCCAGACCTCGAGGAGGCCCTGCGGCTCGAAGCTCTGCACGGAGGGGCCCTTGCGGCGGTAGGCCACGAGATCGGCCGGAGTCCGCACGGCCAGGACGCCGTTCTCGCGGACGACGAGCGGCGTCGTGCCCCGGCAACACTCGTGGTTAAACAGAATGCCGGAGCAGAGGAACATGTCGTAGGACTCGCGGTAGTTCACCGTGATGTGGTGCCCGTAGGCCTTGGCCACCCCGTAGGGCGAGCGGGGGTAGAACGGAGTCTGCTCGGTCTGCGGGACCTCCTGCACCTTGCCGTACATCTCGCTCGACGACGCCTGGTAGAAGCGCGCGCCGGGCGCCGCCTCGCGCATCGCCTCGAGCATCCGGGTCACCCCCACGCCGGTGAACTCGGCGGTCAGCGTCGGCTGGATCCACGACACCGCCACGAAGGACATCGCCGCCAGGTTGTAGACCTCGTCGGGCGCGGAGGCGCGCAGCGCGTCGACGAGCGACCGCTGGTCGAGCAGGTCCCCCTGGTGGAGCGTGATCCGGTCGCGGATGTGCTCGATGCGCTCGAACTTCTCCGTCGAGGCGCGCCGGACCATCCCGTGCACCTCGTAGCCCTTCTCGAGCAGGAGCTCGGCCAGGTACGAGCCGTCCTGGCCGGTGACCCCGGTGATGAGCGCGCGCTTAGCGGCCATGGGTGGTCGCCACTCCTTCCTGTCGTCTGAGCCAGTCCACCGTGGCGGCGATCCCGTCGCGCACGCCGATCCGCGCCTCCCAGCCGAGCAGGCGCGACGCCTTCTCGACCGAGGGCCAGCGCCGCTCGACGTCCACCGCGAAGGGCGGCAGGTACTCGAACTCGAGCGCCGCCGGGTCGTTGCCACAGGCCTCCCAGCAGATCCGGGCGATCTCCGCCACGGTCAGCTCGTCGGAGGCCGAGATGTTGAAGTCCTCGTTGAGGCCGGCCGCCGCGCCCGTCGCCGTCACGATCCCGTCGGCGATGTCGTCGACGTGGGTCAGCGTCCGGGTGTGGGTGCCGTCGCCGAAGATCCGGAGCTTGGCGGGGCGGGCCAGCGACTTGGCGATCAGGTCCGGGACGGCGTGGGCGATCCCGGGCTCGTCCTCGGGCATCTCGCCCGGCCCGTAGGCGTTGAACGGGCGGCAGATCGTGTACGGCAGCCCGTGCTCGTCGTGGGCGGCACGGCAGTAGACCTCGCCGGTCAGCTTGGAGAACCCGTAGGCGCTCCGGGGCACCGGGCAGTCGGGCAGGTGGTCCTCGCGCGTCGGGTACTGGGTCGCCCGCTCGAAGACCATGGAGGAGCTCACGTAGGTGAAGCGCTCGACGTCCTCGTCGAGCGCGGCGCGGATCACGGCGTTGTAGAGCGCGTTGTTGACCTCGGTGAGCGTGTGGGGGAGCTTGTGGAAGTTGGCGATCCCGCCGACGATCGCCGCCAGGTGGATGACCATCGGGCACCCGGCCACCGCCTTGCGCGCCTCGCGCAGCTCGCGCAGGTCGCCCCGGTGGACCTCGCAGCCCTCGCGCATCCACGACGGGGCGTCACGCTGATCGGAGACCCGCACCTCGTAGTCGGGATCGCGCAGGAGGCGGCGGACGACGGCCGCGCCGATCGTGCCGGCGCCGCCGGTGACCAGGACGCGGGTCACGCCGGGCGCAGGAGGGCCAGCTCGTTGGCGTAGCCGAAGACCTGGCCGGCGCCGAAGGCGTCCCACGGGTCCACCACGAGGCAGTCGGGAGCCGCCCGCTCGGCGATCAGGGCGAGCGTCGCCCCGTCGGAGAACGCGGAGTGGTTCGTCGCGACGAGGACCGCGTCGGCGCCCTCGACCGCCTCCTCGATCGAGGCGGTCGGCGAGGCGACCACCGGGTCGTGGACGACGACGTCGGCCAGCTCGCGCTCGAGCAGCCGGATGAGCTTGAAGGAGAGCGAGTCGCGCTCGTCGTCGGAGTCCCGCTTGAAGGAGAGGCCGAGCACCGCCACCTTGCGTTCGCGCAGCGACCGCTCGCCGCCGAGGCGCCGCTTGAGCCCGTCGACCATGAACAGCGGCACGCTCTCGTTGACCCGGGAGACCGCCAGCAGCATGCCCGGCGCGCGCGAGCGCTCCTCGGAGAAGGCGAAGTCCTTGCGCAGGCAGGTCCCCGCCGTCATGCCGGGCAGCGCCATGCCGCCGCGCGGGTAGTCGCGGTTGATCAGCTCGATGACCTCGAAGACGTTGGCCTCGTAGCGGTCGCAGTCCATCATCAGGAGGTTGGGGAGGGCGAACGTCGTGTAGCGCAGGATGTTCGTCCAGATCTTCGCCAGCTCGGCCTGGACGGCGGTGGTGTGGCGGACGGGGGCGCCGAAGGCGGCGAAGAGCGCCTCGCACCGCTCCGCCGACCCGTCGCCGACGCCGCCGATGATGCACGGCAGGGTGCCGATCTCGTCGAGGAAGCGGTCCGCCGCGATCCGCTCGGGGCAGTGGGCGACGAAGAGGTCCTCGCCGACCGTGAAGTCGCGGTGCTTCTCCAGGTAGCCCGCCACCCACTCGGTGGTGCCGGGCGCCACCGTCGAGCGCAGGACGACGAGGTGGCCGTCGCGCAGGTGCGGGAGCAGGTCGTCGAGGACGGTCCGGATGTCGCCCATGTCGATCTCGATGTGGGAGAACGTCGGCGTCCCCACGGTGAGGACGATCGAGTCGGCCTGCGCGGAGTCCGCCGCCCGCTCGGAGAGCGCGAGACGACCCGAGGCCTGCACGCGGGCCAGCAGCTCCTCCGTCCCCGGCTCCTTGAAGGGCATGCGCCCCTCCCGCAGGGCGCCGAGCCGCACGGGATCCTTGTCGACGCCGAGGACCCGCAGGCCGGCGTCGGCGAAGCACAGGGCGAGCGGGAGGCCGACGCGGCCGAGCCCGATGACGGAGACGTCGTACGGCAAGGGATGGAGGCTAGCTACGGCCGCGCGCGCCGGTGGCGCAGGTACTGGCGCGCGAATCCCGTGACGAACAGCGGGTTGTACCGGGCGTAGCGCTTGAAGAGCCGGCGCGGCTCGTGCGCGAGCCGGTACGCCCACTCGAGCCCGATGCGCTGCATCCACTCGGGGGCCTGCGGCTGCAGGCCGGCGTGGAAGTCGAAGGCGGCGCCCACGCCGACGAGGACGGGCGCCTCGAGCCGGTCGCGCATCCGCGCCATCCACTTCTCCTGCTTGGGCACGCCGATCCCGACCCAGACGACGTCGGCGCCCGAGCGGTCGATCTCCCGGACCACGTCGTCCTCCTCCTCGGCGGAGAGCTCGCGGAAGGGCGGGCAGTGGCCGCCGACGATCTTCAGACCCGGGTGCCGGCGGCGGAGGTTGAGCGCGAGCTGGACGAGCGCGCCATCGGTCCGGCCGCCGTAGAGGTAGAAGCGCAGGCCGGTGGCCGCAGCCCGCTCGCAGGCGCGGTCCATCAGCTCGGGCCCGTAGACCCGGCTCGGGAGGTCGTGGCCCAGGGCGTTCATGGCCCAGACGAGCGGCTGGCCGTCGGGCACCGTGAGGTCGGAGCCGAGGACGGCCTCGAACAGGACGGGGTCCTCCTGGCAGGCCATCACCGTGTGCACCGCCGCGACGCAGACGTAGCCGCGCCCGCGGGAGGCCACCGTGGCGTCGATCCAGTCGAGCGTCTGGTCGTAGTCCGTGACCGCCAGTGGGACGCCGAGCACGGGCTGGTCGGCCATCCGCGGAGGCGCGGGTCGCTCCTCCATCGAGGGCAGCGAGCCGGGAACGGCGTGCGGGAGGCGTGCGGAGCGCGTGGACATGGTCTCGAGGAGTAGGAACGCCGGGCGGGCCCGGAGGTAGCGGTAATCCCCGGCGAGGGGCGTTCCCCCGGGAAGGGAACCCGGGTAGCGGCACCCGTTACACGGCGGTGGCGAGCTTGCAGCCTGCCGCCCGCCTCGGACGCGGCGCCGCCCCAGGGTGCGGGAAACCATCTAGTGGGGGCGCCGGGCGACCGCGCGCAGGAACTCGTGGCGGACGGGATCGGGGCGCCACGGCGGCCGGCGGGAGCGGGCCCACTCCTTCGCGAACGCCGCCAGGCCGCGCGGGTGCAGGGCGCGGCCGGGACGCAGGTACCCCAGGGCGCTCACCGTCCCGACCTCCACCCGCTCGAACCCCGCGTCGCCCAAGAGGCGCTCGAGCGCCCCGGGCGTGTAGAGCGCGACGTGGTGGCGGGCATCGAGGTGGAACCACGCTTCGCCCTCGCGCAGCGCGGCGACCGAGGCGACGTTCGGGAGCTCGAGCAGGGCGACGCCGCCGGGGGCCAGCAGGGCGTGCAGGCGCCGGGCGGCCGCGCGCGGCTCGAGGAGGTGCTCGAGCACGTGCCAGGCGCAGACGACGTCGTAGCCGCCCTCCTCGAGCGCCGAGTCCTCGAGCCGGCCGGGGCGGAGG
>CALMNS010000639.1 GCA_937871635.1 uncultured Solirubrobacter sp. | reverse complement strand
ACCAGGGCCTCGGTCAGCGCGGCGTCGGTGCGGGCCCGCGTCTCGGGCGGCAGGTCGTTCGCCCGGTAGTAGGCGCGGTTGGAGGCGTGCACCCGCGGCCCGGTGAGCCGCTGGATCCAGCGCAGGTCGTCGGCGGCCGCGAAGTGCCACGTGGGGCGCAGGGCGTGGGTGCGGACGATGTCCCCCGCGTCGAGCGCCGCCTGGACCGCGGCGTCGTCGGCGTCGCGGCTGCGGTGCACGAGCGACCACTTGGCCTCGGCGAGCTCCTGGGCCTGGACCGCGCCGGACCAGCGGACGACCTCGAGCGGGCCGGCGAGCGGCTCGCCCGTCAGGCGCTGGGCCCGCATCCGGCGGCGGACGACAGTGAGTGGATCCACGCCGAGCAACGCTAGACGGGGCGTCGGCCGGGCTCGGCGGGGCTCTGGACGATGCCCGGGCCTTCGGCGATGACCGTGATGCCATGATGCGGTAGCATCAGTGCCTCGTGCGCACGACCCTCAACCTCGACGACGATGTCGTCGCCGCCGCTCGTGAGCTCGCCGCCGACCGGCGGCGGTCGCTCGGCTCCGTCGTCTCCGAGCTCGCGCGCCGCGGCCTCACGCCGGCGCAGGTCGAGGCGGACGGCGACCTGCCCGTGATCCGGGTGCCGGCGGGCACGCCGCCGATCACGCCGGACATGGTGCGGCGCGCGCTCGACGAGGACTGAGCGCGCAGATGGCGCTGCTCGACGTCAACGCGTTGGTCGCCCTGGCGTGGGACTCGCACGTCCATCACGTCGCGATGCGGTCCTGGTTCGGTGATGCCCGTGGTGGTGGATGGGCGACCTGCGCCGTGACGGAGAGCGGCTTCGTGCGGGTGTCCTCGAATCCCAAGGTGCTGCCGAGCCCGATCGGCGTCGAGGCGGCTCGCGGGGTCCTCTCGGCGTTGCGCAGCGCCGGCGGGCATCGCTTCCTCGCGAACGACGTGTCCCTCGTCGATCCCGACGTGCCGGCGCTGACCGGTCACCGCCAGGTGACCGACGCGCAGCTCGTGACGCTCGCGCGCCGCCACGACCTCAGGCTGGTCACCTTCGACGCCCGTGTCGTCGCCCTCGCCGGGGGGCGCGACGTCGAGCTGCTGACCGCCTGAGCGGCCGCTCGACCGCGGCTACTGCGGCGTCTGCTCGACGAAGTCGGTGAGCGCGTCGACGACGGCGCGCAGGTAGCGCTCGACGGCGGCGCGCTCCTGCTCGTCGAGACCGGCTCCCGCCGCCGCGAGCGCGCGGAGCATGGGCGCCATCGCGGCGAGGGAGTCGCGGTACGCCTGCTCGGTGGGCTGGACCGTGATCCGGCGGCGGTCCGGGCTGTCGCGCTGGCGTTCGACGTGGCCGGCCGCCTCGAGCCGGTCGACGAGCAGGGTCGCCGAGGCGGACCGCATGCCGAGGCGGCGGGCGATGGTCGCGGCGCCCTGGGGACCTTCGAGCCCGAGGAGGTCGAGCGCGGCCAGGTCGTTGAGCCCGAGGCCCATGCGGCGGGCGGCGGCGAGGCTCGCCTCGTGACTCGCCCGCATCACGAGGCGGAGCAGGTGCGAGAGCTCGTCGATCTCGCTCGGATCGAAGTCGTCCACGGGACCGTCGTCCGGGGTCACCGCGCCATCATAGGTTGACCTAGCCGCTAGGTTTCCTTATAAGTAGGCAACGCCAAACATCGAGGGGGAGCGACGTGGTGAACGAGACGCGCAGGACCGCTGAGAACGGAGATCCGCCGGCCGACGCGGGAGCCCTTCGTGGCCTCCTCGTCACCATGTGCCTCGCCCTGGTGCTCGTCATCGGGGCGAACTCGTCACTGACCATCGCGCTTCCCGAGCTGGCCGCCGACCTGGGCGCCACCCAGACGCAGCTCTCGTGGATCGTCAACGCGTACGCCCTGACCTTCGCGGCCGCGCTGCTGGCGGCCGGGATCGCCGCTGACCGGTTCGGGCGCCGGCGCGCGATCGTCGGCGGCCTCGCCGTCTTCGGCCTCGCGAGCGCGGCGTCGGCGTTCGGAGGCTCACCCGGCGTGGTCATCGTCCTGCGGCTCGTCGCGGGGCTCGGTGCCGCGTTCGTCTTCCCGGTGACCCTGTCCGCGCTCGTCGACGGGTTCCCGGCCGAGCGCCGCGCGTTCGCCGTCTCGGTGTGGGCCGGCGTCTCCGGCGTCGGCGCCCTGATCGGCACGGTCGTCGCGGGACTGCTGCTCGAGGCGACCTGGTGGGGAGCCGTCCAGCTCCTCTACGGAGTGGGGGCGCTCGCCCTCATCCCGCTCGCCGCCCGCACGGTCGCCGAGCGTCGCCGGCCTGAGCTGAGCCTCGACCCGGTCGGCGGCACGCTCGCTGCGCTGGGCCTCGGGGCGCTCATCTTCGGGATCATCGAAGGGCCCGAGCGCGGCTGGAGCGAGCCGCTCACCGTCGCGACGCTCGTCGCCGGCGTCCTTGGGCTCGTCGCCTTCGTCGTGCACGAGCGGCGGACGCCGGAGCCGCTGCTCGACGTCCGGCTCTACCGGTCGCCCGGCCTCGCCGCGGGCAGCGTCCTCGTGACGCTGCAGTTCTTCGCCGCGTTCGGCTTCTTCGTGCTCGCCCCGCAGTTCCTCCAGTTCGTGCAGGGCGACACCGCGCTCGTCGCGGCGCTCAGCCTGCTGCCGCTCGGGCTCGGCGTCGGGCCGATGTCCGGCGTGGCGCCCGCCCTCATCCTCCGCTTCGGCGCTCGGACCGTCGGCGCGGCCGGGATGGTGCTGCTGGCGGCCGCCTTCCTCGGGTTCTCGTTCGTCGAGGCCGGCACGCCGTTCCTCGCCTGGGCCGGGCTGCTCGTCCTGTTCGGCGCGGGCTTCGGCCTGTCGGCGACGCCTGGCACGACGCTGATCGTCGACGGGCTGCCCGCCGAGCGACGGACGGTGGCCTCGGCGGTCAACGACGTCACCCGCGAGGTGGGTGGGGCGCTCGGCGGCGCGGTGCTCGGCTCCGCGCTGCTCGCGGTCTACCAGGGCGACGTGGAGCGGTTCGTCGCCGGCGTCCCCGCGCCGGCCGAGGTCACCCGGGTGCTGGCCGAGCACGGGCTGTGGCTCAGCGAGCTGACACCGGTGGCCGCCGACCTCGAGGCCGCCTTCCTCTCGCTCACCGAGCAGGCGGCGTGACCACCACGACGACCCGGCCGCCGGCCTCCGCGCCGTCGCGCCGGCCGTCGCTGCTGCGGGCCGAGGTGCACCGCTTCACGTCCCGGCGGCTGGTGCGCCTGCTGCTCGTCCTGAGCGCGGTGCTGTTCGTGCTCGGCACGGTCCTGGTCACCCTCGACCACGCCAAGACGACGCCGGCGATCATCGCCGACGCCACCGACCGCCGGCAGGCCGTGCTGGACGACCAGGAGCGCTACCGGCAGGAGTGCCTGCAGCAGCCCGTGCCGCCCGACGTGCCGGACGGGACGACGCCGGAGCAGCTCTGCGGCACGCCCACGA
>CALMNS010000638.1:1204-7995 GCA_937871635.1 uncultured Solirubrobacter sp. | reverse complement strand
GGCCACCGCGCCCACCACCCCGGCGCCGACGCCGGCCACGACGATCCCACGGGCCACCCGGCGCTCCCCGGCGCGGGCGGCCAGGCCGGTCGTGGCGGCCAGCGAGCCGGCCCAGGCCATGAAGGCCACCACCTGCACCCAGCCGCCGCTCCCGTTGGCGTACTCGGAGATGAAGTGGTCCGCGGGCGGCAGGTCGTCGGCCCGGAAGGCGTGCTGGATGGCCACGAGGCCGGCGAAGGCGCCGAGGCCGGTCAGGGCGAGGGTGCGGAGCATCTCGAGTGCCATACGCGATCATGGGCCACATCGACGACCACGATCTGCTCATCGAGCGGCTGCGCGCCGCGGGGCTCTCCGAGGAGGCCATCGAGTCGGCGGCCGGCGAGGGGCGCCTGGCGACGGTCGCCGTCGAGCTCGCGCTCGGCGGCCCGGAGCGCCATACGCTGACCCACGTGGCCCGCGAGTCCGGATTGTCGACCGCCTTCCTGCGCGACTTCATGCAGGCCGTCGGGCGGCCGAACCCGGCGCCGCGCGAGGCCGCCTTCACCGACGAGGACGTCGAGGTCGCGCACCTCGTCAAGCGCTTCCTCGACGCCGGGATCCCGCGCGAGGGGCTGCTCGAGATCGGCCGGGTCGTCTCCATCGGGATGGCCAACTCCGCCGACGCGATCCGCCGCATGGCCGGTGAGGCGCTGCTCAAGCCGGGCGACTCCGAGGAGGCCGTCGGCCTGCGCTACGCCGCGGCGGCCGACCAGCTCGTCCCGCTCGTGGCCCGGCAGCTCGACTTCGCCTTCCGCTCGCACCTGCGCGACAACATCCGCCGCCAGCTCCTCACGGAGGCCGAGCGCACCTCGGGCCGGCTCGACGACACGACGGAGGTCGCGATCGCCTTCGCCGACCTCGTCGACTACACGAAGCTCGGCGAGCGCCTCGCGCCGGAGGACGTCGGCCGGATCGCCGGCCAGCTCGCGGCCTGCTCGGCCGCCGCCGCGCGACGGCCCGTCCAGCTCGTCAAGACGATCGGGGACGCCGCCATGTTCGTCTCGCCCGACCCGGACGCGCTGGTCCTGGCCTGCGCCCGGCTGGTCGCCGCGCTCGAGCAGGAAGGGGAGGAGTTTCCGGCGCTGCGGGTCGGGGTCGCGCTCGGCCCGGCCGTATCCCGCGGGGGCGACTGGTTCGGGGCGCCGGTCAACGTCGCCGCGCGGGTCACCGCGGTGGCCAAGCCGGGGACGCTCTACGCCACCGAGGCGGTGCACGAGCGGGCCCCCGAACGGGGCTGGAAGCGCAAGCGCAAGCGCAGCCTGCGGGGGGTCGAGAGCCGGGTCCGGCTCTACGCCCTCGACGGCCCGAAGCTCGCGGCGCTGGCGGGCTGACGTGGACCTCGTCACCGGATTCCCGGGCTTCATCGGCCGCCGCCTGGTCGCCGAGCTGCTGCGCGAGGGCGAGGGCGACGACGGCGGCGCCAGCGCGGCCGCGGGCGGGGGCGACGGCCGGGTCGTCTGCGTCGTCGAGGAGCGCATGTTCGAGGCGGCCCGCGCGGCGGCCGCCGCGCTGCCCGGCGGCGAGCGCGTCGAGGTCGTGGCCGGCGACATCGTCGAGCGCCGCCTGGGGCTCTCGCCCGCCTACTACGACCGCCTGACGAGCGAGGTCCGGCGCGTCTTTCACCTCGCCGCGATCTACGACCTGGCGGTGCCGATCGAGATCGCCCAGCGAGTCAACGTCGACGGGACGGGCAACGTCCTCGAGCTCTGCGGGGACGCGTCGTCGCTCGAGCGCCTCGTGTACGTCTCGACGGCCTATGTGGCCGGCCTGCGCACCCAGATCGTCTACGAGCACGAGCTCGGCATGGGGCAGGGGTTCAAGAACCACTACGAGTCCACGAAGTTCCAGGCCGAGGTCTGGGTCGAGCGCGAGCGCGGCGAGATCCCGACCACGATCCTGCGCCCGGCGATCGTGGTGGGGGACTCCCGGACGGGGGAGACGGCCAAGTTCGACGGGCCCTATTACCTCCTGCGCACGATCGCCCAGCTGCGCCGCCGCCGGCTGCCGGTCGCCCAGTTCGGCCGGTCGGAGGCGGCCTTCAACGTCGTGCCGGTCGACTACGTCGTGGCCGCCATGGTCGAGGCGGCGAAGCTCGACGGGGCGCTGGGGGAGACCCTCCACCTCGTCGACCCGCAGCCCCTGACCACGCGCGAGCTCGTGACCACGCTGGCCCGCGAGTACGACGGGACGGTCCCCCGCGGCGCGCTCCCGCCCGGCCTCGCGGCGGTGGCCCTGCGCTCTCCGGCGGTCCGGCGGCTCTTCGACGGGACGCCACGCGAGTCGATCGCCTACCTGAACCATCCGGTGACCTTCGACTCGCGCCGCACCGTCGACCTGCTCGGCCCGCGTGGGCTGACGCCCCCGCGGTTCGCCGAATACGCGCCGGCCATGGTGCGCTTCTTCGCCGAGCACGCCACCCATCCGGCGTTCCGGTCGGCCGGCATGAAGCTCGACTGAGCCGCCGGCGGTACCCTGTGGCGCTCCCGCCCTCTTAGCTCAGTGGTAGAGCACTTCCATGGTAAGGAAGGGGTCGTCGGTTCGAGTCCGACAGAGGGCTTGGCGGGGGCGAGGCTCGTGCGGATCGAGTGGTGGTACGGATGCGCTCACGGGCGCCTCGCATTGAGCCGCGTCCCTCGCGGTAGCCAGACCAGCCGGGCGTGGGTGTCTCCGGGCGCGCACCCCGGGAAGGTCACCCGGCGGGTCGTCGCATAGCCCACCAGTAGCCGGCGACGGCGATCGGCAGCGCGGCTCCCCAGAGCCAGAACGTCGCAACCTGCCCCCAGAACGTCCAGCCCGGCAGGCCCGCGTTCCCCTCGGGGATCGTGAACCCGTCGCCGATCGGGCCGAGGCTCCACTCGATGAAGAACGCCAGGATCAGGATCGGCGCCAGGAGCGGTGCGACGACGAGCAGCGGCCGAACCGGCCGGCCGCCGATGAGCGGAATCCGATCGGGCACCGTTCGCCGACGCTTCACGAGGAAGGCGTGGGTGTAGAGGGCGGTGCCTTCGCTGAGGCCGACGAGCACGAGGAGACCCAAGGATCCCCATCCCGGGCTGCTGAGCTCGCGAAGCGACGCGGTGTCGATGCCGACCGGTATGCCGGCCGCCCAGAGCAGGCGGGAGATGCCGTACGGGATGGGAGCGACGATCGCGAGCCAGGTGGCCCACTTGAGTGTCTTGGTGAATCGCATCGGTGAACCGTCACCCATCGCGACACCTCGAGCCATCGGCCCCTTGGCAGATCTCGCGCCCCTGCCGACGCTGCACCTCTGCCGTTCGGCAGAGCGTGGCTCAGCTCGTGAGGCGTCCGGCGTCCCAGGCCCAGGTCGCGATTCCGACGCGGTTGCGCACGCCGAGCTTGCGCTGGATGTTCGCGACGTGAGTCTTCGCGGTGCCCGGTGAGACGATCAACTCGCTCGCGATCTCGGCGTTCGTCAAGCCCTGGGCGACGAGCCGCGCGACGTCCAGCTCGCGGGGCGTGAGCGGCTCGAGTGGCTCACCCGGTTCGTTCGGGGACGGGTGCGTGAGGTGACGCAGCAGCCGCACCGTGACGGAAGGGCTGACGAGGACGTCGCCGGCCATCGCCGCGCGGATCGCCTCCGTGAGGAGCGTCGGGCCGGCGCGCTTGAGGAGGAAGCCGCAAGCGCCGTGACGCAGCGCGGTGACCACGTACTCGTCGAGGTCGAAGGTCGTGACCACGATCACCCGGATCGGCTCGTCGACGTCGGGGCCGGCCAGTCGGCGCGTGAGCTCGAGGCCGTCCATCCGGGGCATGCGGATGTCGGCGAGCACGACGTCCGCCTGGACGCGGCGCGCCAGCGCGACGGCCGTCTCGCCGTCGCCGGCCTCGCCGACCACCTGCATGTCCGGTTGGGCGTCGAGGATGAGCCTGAAGCCGTGACGGATCGCGTCCTGGTCGTCGGCGATGACGACCCGGGTGACCGCGCCCGTCATGCCGGCGTCGCCGGCAGAAGGGCGACGAGCTGCCAGCGACCGTCGCCCACGTGTCCGGTGCGCACCGTGCCGCCGAGCGCCCCGACGTGCTCGCGCACGCCGGCCAAGCCGTAGCCACCACCCTCCCGTGTCGGCGTCGGCCCCATCGCGCCATCGTTCGTGACGGTGACGGCGATCGCGCGCTCGGCGCCGAGCGTCGCACGCGACACGGCGACGCTGACGCGCGTTGCCGCCGGGGCGTGTCGCCTCACGTTCGTGAGCGCCTCGCTCACGAGGCGATAGGCCGCGCTGCCGACCTGCGGCGCCACTTCACCGGCGATCTCGTCGTCGAGCTCGAGCTCCACCCGCAGTCCACCGCTCGGAGCGAACCGAGCCGTCAGCGCGCGGAGGTCCACGAGACCGGGAGGCGGCGTGTCGCGGAGCGCGGCCAGCGCGCGGTCCATCGCCGACAGCGCGTGCAGGCCGGCCTGTTCGATGCGCTCGAGCGCGGCCACCGCCTGACTGCGATCGTGCAGGCCCACCACCTTGGCGGCCTGGGCCTGCACGACGATCGCGCTGACGTCGTGCGCGACGAAGTCGTGCAGGTCGCGAGCCAGCGCGAGCCGCTGGTCGCGACGGGCGTGGGCAACGGCATGCGCCCGGCGCGCGTCGAGGGAGTCGAGGTACGCCGCGCAGCCGGCAGCCACCAGTGCGCCGAAGCCCCACAGCGCCATGCCTGCCGCGTTGACCAGCAGCGAGTCCGGCGAGGTGGCGTGCGCCGGGATGATGCAGACGACGGCGACCCCGGCGACCACCGCCGCGGCCGTCGCGGCTCTGCCGGCATCACGGCGCAGGGCGAAGAAGACGAGCGCGATCAGCGCGAAGGACTCCACCAGCGAGAGCCCACCGCTGCTTCTTCCCGCCCCGAATAGTCCGGCCGCGCTCGTCGCGAGGGAGAGCGCGCTGGCAGACAGGATCACCGGGACCACGAAGGTGCGCGGGCCGAGCGCCGCCGGCGCGAGGGCGACTGCCGCGCCGGTCGCCGCCAACGCTTCGAGCATGCGATCGAGCATATGACGATGACGGAGAAGCGGCCGCCGTCGCGGTTCATCGTTCGCAACCGATCTCGCCCTGGGCGGTGAGAGCCGCGTACGCGGTCCCGCTCCGCGTGCTTCCGTCAGCGCTCTTTCGCTGGCGATCGTCCTCCACGATGACCATCCGTGCGAGACGGGCGGAACCGGGGAGCTCGTGTACGTGCCGGGCCTCTCGGTGATCTCGATGGCGGCCGCACTGCTGATCGTCGGGCTGGCTTCCCCGTGGGGCGAGATCCTGCCGCGGTGGATCCCGCTACTCGGCGGACGGCGGGTGCCGGCGCGCGGCGTGGACGGTGTGGCGGTCGTCGGCGCGTCGATCATCGAGGCGCTGACCACCTACTGGCGCCGGAATCGACCGGGCGCCGCTGGAGGCGCGCCTCGGCGCTCCTCCTGAGAGGTTGGGCCGCGAGCCTGATGGGCGCGTGGCCGCGGTGGGGCAGCGCGGTGCTGAGCCCGCTGTAGCGACCCGTCACGGCGCTTCCACGCGGACGAGGTCCGTGATGAGGTGGAAGTCGGCCCCGTTGTGGGTCATCAGGGGGACGCCCGCGACGTTCGCGGTGGCGGCGATCGCGAGATCCATGGCGCGGCGACGAGGCTGTCCGCCCCGCTCGGCGACGGCAGCGGCGAGCCGGCCCCACTCCCGCGCGACCGCCGCGTCGATCGGAAGCGGATCGAAGGTGGCCTCGATGACACCGAGGCGCTGGGCCCGGCGAGCGCGCTCGTCCGAGGACTGGGCGACCAGAACGCCGAAGTGCAGCTCGGCCAGGGAGGCGGAGCTGATCGAGCCCTCCGGTCCGCCCGGTGCCTCGGCGCCGATGAGCACCGACGTGTCGAGCAGGACCCGCACTACTCGAAGGGATCGGAGAGCCCGGCGGGGAACCGCTCGAGATCGTCAGCGAGCGTCTCGGGGGCCGGCGTCTCCCAGACCCGCGCGAGGTCCGGCCCGCTCACCCAGCGCCGCCGCCGGGCCGGCCCGAGCTGCGCGACCGGCCGCCCGGCAACGGTGATCGTGAACTCCTCGCCGGCCTCCGCGCGACGGAGCACCTCGCCGACGTTGTTGCGGAGCTCCTTCTGCGGGATAGTGGGCACGGCCCGACGGAAGGTAGCACTTCTGCTACCGGGTCCGAAGGCTCAGCTCACCCCGTCCGACTGCAGCGCCGGGTTGGCCAGCGGGGCGACCGTCGCCGGCGTCGTCCGGCGCCCCGGCAGGGCGGCTCCGCAGAGGGCGCCGAGCAGGGACAGGCCGGCCGCGACGCCCATCGCCGCGACGAACCCGTCGCTGAACGAGGCCGCCGACGCGTAGCTGCCGGCGCCGGCGAACACCGCGACGCCGAGGGCGATCCCGAACACGCCGCCGAGCTCGCGCATCGTGCTGTTGGTGCCGGCCGCCTTGCCGATCGCCTCGAGCGGCACCGACCCGACGACCGAGTTCTGGGCCGCGGGGAAGGTCATCGAGACGCCGACCCCCGCGAGGATGAGCGGCGCGACCAGCTCGCCGTAGGCCATGCCGGCGTCGGCGACCAGGGCGATCCACCCCATCCCCGCCGCCTGGAGCAGCGGTCCCGCGAACAGGAAGGGCCGCTCGCCGTGGCGGTCGACGAGCGCGCCGGCGACCGGCGCCACGAAGAAGAGGGTCGCCGTCCACGGCAGGAGCCGCAGCCCGGCGTCCAGCGCAAAGGGTGGGTCCGCGCCATGCTCCCCGGGCCAAACGGCCCGGCTGCGCGTG
>CALMNS010000638.1:0-1194 GCA_937871635.1 uncultured Solirubrobacter sp. | reverse complement strand
CCCGGTCTGCATGAACTGCGCGAGGAAGAAGACGCCCGCGAACAGCGACCCCACCGTGAAGAAGATCGCCGCGTTGCCGGCCGAGAACGCGCGCGAGCGGAAGAAGAGCATCGGCAGCATCGGGGTTCGCGCTCGCAGCTCCCAGGCCACGAAGCCGGCCAGCAGCAGCGCACCGGCCGCGAACGCGCCGAGGACCTCGACGCTGCCCCAGCCGGCGAGGTTGCCCCGCACCAGCCCCCAGACGAGCCCGAGGACCCCGCCCGTCACCAGCGAGAGCCCGCGGATGTCGAGCGCGGAGTCCGGGCCGAAGCTCTCCGGGACGCGCGCGAGCGCCAGCGGGACGAGGACGAGCCCGAGGGGGACGTTGAGCCAGAAGATCCACTGCCAGGCGATGCCCTCGGTGATGGCGCCGCCGACGAGCGGGCCCGTGGCGACCGCCAGGCCGGTCAGGGAGAAGAAGATCCCGAGCGCCCATCCGCGCCGCTCCGGGGGGAAGGCGGCGCTCACGAGCGTGAAGGCGAGCGTCATGATCAGCGCGGCGCCGGCGCCCTGCACGACGCGCCCGGCGATCAGCCAGCCGCTCGTGGGCGCAAGCGCGCACGCCGCCGAGGCGAGGGCGAACAGGCCGAGGCCGGCGGCGAACATCCGCCGGCGGCCGAGACGGTCGCCGAGCGCCGCGGCCGTCATCAGCAGCACCGCGAAGCTCAGGTTGTAGCCGTTGACGGTCCACTCGAGCTGGTCGATCGAGGCCCCGAGGTCGAGCCGCAGGGTGGTGAGCGCGGTGGACACGACGAGCGTGTCGAGCGCCGCCAGGCAGGACGCCGCCGAGGCGAGGGCGAGCACCCAGGCGCTCGATCTGCGTGCGGCGGTTCGGGGTGGGGACATGAGGTTCTCTCCGTGACGCGGGTGTGGTCTCGGGGGTAGAGACCCACCGGCCCGGCCGGATCCATCGCACCCCGTCCCGGACGCCCGGCCTACGACGGCAGCGTGGGCGGCAGACCGAAGCGCGCGAACGCCTCGGGCCGGTGGAACACGGTGATGGCGGCGATGCGGGCGTCGTCGTCGAGCGTGAGCACCTCGATCCCGTGCGCCTCGCGCGGGCGCCCCGGCCCCGCGGACACGTAGTCGCCGAAGGCGACCTGCCCGTTGGCCCGGACCGGGATCAGGCGCCAGCCGCGCGGGCGGGCGAGCGGG
>CALMNS010000637.1 GCA_937871635.1 uncultured Solirubrobacter sp. | reverse complement strand
AGCGTGAGCCGCGCCGCCACGGCGCCCGCGAGCCCCTCGTCGCCCGGCGCCCGCATCCAGACCGCCGCCACCACCCGCAGGTAGTAGGCCAGCGACAGGGCCGAGCCGACCACGATGACCACCCCGAGCCAGGCGTAGTCGTTGTCGACTGTCGCCTGGATGAGGTTGATCTTCCCGAAGAAGCCCGCGGTGACCGGGAAGCCGGCGAAGGAGAGCATCGCGATGGTCATAGGCCACGCGAGCCAGGGGCGCGAGGCGCCCAGCCCGTACATCGAGGACATGTCGTCGCCGAGGTCCGTCTCGCGCTCGCGCACGACGATCACCGCGAAGGCGGCCAGGTTCATCAGCAGGTAGGCGGCGAGGTAGAAGACCGTCGCGGTCACGCCGAGCGCGGTGGAGACGACGACGCCGGCGAGCATGTACCCGGCCTGGGCGACCGACGAGTAGGCGAGCATGCGCTTGAGCGACGACTGCCCGAGCGCCCCGACGTTGCCGATGACGATCGTCGCGACCGCCAGGGTCGCGAGCGCGGGCGCCCAGGTCGTCGCGGTGCCGATCAGCGCCACGTCGAAGAGCCGCAGGAAGACGCCGAAGGCGGCGGCCTTGGTCGCGACCGCCATGAAGGCGGTCACCGGCGTCGGCGCGCCCTCGTAGACGTCGGGCGTCCACTGGTGGAAGGGGGCGACGGACGCCTTGAACGCCAGGCCGGTCATCGTCAGCCCGATGCCGGTGAGGAAGAGGACGTCGTCGCCGATGTCCTCGGGCCCGCGCACCGCGGCGGCGATCCCGGCGAAGTCGGTGGAGCCCGTCGCGCCGTAGAGGAACGCGAGGCCGTAGAGCAGCGTCGCCGAGCCGACGGATCCGATGATCAGGTACTTGAGCCCCGACTCGAGCGAGCGCTCGCGGCGCAGCTCCGTCGCGCACAGGACGTAAAGCGGGATGGAGAGCAGCTCGTAGCCGATGAAGACGGCCACCAGGTTCTGCGCGGCGACGAGCAGGATCATCCCGAGCACGGCGGCCAGCAGCAGGCAGTGGAACTCGCCGTGCCCCGCCTCGCGCGGCGCCAGCCCGCGCCAGGCCAGCAGCACCGCGCCGATCCCGCCGGCCACGAAGAGCATGGTCAGGAAGAGCGTGAGGTCGTCCATCCGCAGCGCGCCGGCGATCACCGAGGTGTTCTCGCCCCAGCGCCAGACCCCGAGCCCGGCCGCGGCCAGCAGCGTGACGATGGTGAGCCCGGGCACGCCCTGCTCGCGCACGAAGCGCGAGCGGAACAGCCCGAGGAGCAGCACGACGCACGAGCCGGTGAGCAGGACGATGAGCGGCGAGATCGCCGCGAAGTCGATCTCGGGCTTGGCGGGGATCACGGGCCCTCCGATCCGGCCGGCGGCACCGCCGGCGCGCCGCCCAGCGACGGGTCGAGGGGATCGGCCGGGGCC
>CALMNS010000636.1:5453-6272 GCA_937871635.1 uncultured Solirubrobacter sp. | reverse complement strand
CCCAAGGCGCCGCCCTCCCGGCCTTCCCCGCCGCCCGTCAGCTTCGACGACTCAGGCTGACCGAGCGGCGGTGGGCGGTGGCCGTGCCCGGGGCGTCCTGACGCCTTTCCGGCCTCGTCGAACGGACGAGATTCGGACCGGTCGACCGATTTACTGATCCGTCAACCGGCGTGCTGCGAAAGGAGCGCGCGTGGACCACGGACCAGGTCCGCTTCCCACGATGTGTCGGGGCGGCCGACGGAGCCGGCGCCGCCGCACGGAGAGCAGGAGCACACATGGCAGAAGGTCTCGACCTCGTCTATCAGAAGATCGAGGAGCAGCACGCGGACAAGTCCGCGTCCACCCGTCGCCAGTTGGTGGCGGGCGCGGCCGCGACGCTCGGCGGCATGGGGCTGCTGGGCTTCGCCCAGTCGGCCAGCGCGCAGGCGACCCGGCCGTCGGCGACCGCGGAGACGTTCTCCAAGGACAACACCCCGGAGAACATCCTGGCCGTGGCGGCCACCGCGGAGGTCCTCGCGACCATCGTCAACACCGTCGGTCCCGAGAAGGTCAACCTGGGCGACGCGGTCACGCGCCGCAACGTCCAGGCCGCCGCTCGCGAGGAGCTCATCCACTACGACACGCTGGTCGGACCGCTCGGTGCGAAGGCCATCACCACGAAGATCTGGGTCCCGGACGCGGTGTTCTCGAGCCGCAAGGCGCTGCTCGAGACGCTCGAGGTCGGCGACCAGATCTTCAACAACGCCTACCTGACCGGGACGGTGGTCTGCGGCGTCGCCCGCCTCGTAGTCGTCGTGCGCGATGCCGAAGGCTGCGCCG
>CALMNS010000636.1:0-5443 GCA_937871635.1 uncultured Solirubrobacter sp. | reverse complement strand
AATCTTCATCAACGCCTACCTGATCGGGACAGTGGCCTTCGGGTTCGCCGGCCTCGGCCAGCAGGCGGCCATCGCCGCCGAGTTCATGGGGGTCGAGGCCGTCCATCGCGCGCTCGCCCGCCAGTCGCTCGGCAAGCTCGGCAACGATCGCGTGTTCATCAAGTTCGACCGTCCCGAGCAGGCCAAGGACGCCCCGAACGCAGGTCAGTACGGCTTCCAGAGCATCTTCGGGGCCGTCACCCAGCTCAAGGCCGCGGGCTTCGGCTTCGGCGAGAAGGGCAAGGGTGCGGGCCAGTTCTACACCCTCGGCGACGTGCGCAAGCGCACGCCGAACGACCCCGACCTCAACACCAAGACGCTCGACCCGCTGGACTGAATCATGGCGGGACCCCGCGCCGGCCATGAGCCGGCGCGGGCTCGCTCGCCAGAGCGGCACGGAAGGGATAGATTCCGGAGCACCGACGGTTATCGCGGGCTCATGCGTTGATCTATCAACATGCGCGTCGTCCTCTCGAACTTCCTCCCCGTGCGGCAGGCCCGTCGACTGTACGAGGAGGGGACCTACCCCTCGCAGTACTTGTTCGGAGCCGTCGCGCTCGAAGAGGCCGGCCACGAGGTCTCGTACGCCCAGCCGGGCGATGGCCGTCTGCGCCCCCTGTTGGATGCCCTCACGCGGCGGGTGGGTCACCTCATCGGGGACCTTGCCTCCCAGATCAGCTCCCTCCGACGGGCTCGCGAGGCTGACGTCCTGTTCGGCGCCGCCGACGAGGTGCTCAGCGGGTCGGCGCTGTTGCGCTCGCTCGGAGTGCTCCGCACGCCGGTCGCGGCGGTCTTCCATCACCCGCCGAGTCGCTCGTGGATCGGGCGGCGGGCGGCCAGGGGGTACGACCTGGTCTTCACCCTCAGCTCGGAGTCCCGGAACGCGCTCATCGGGCTCGGGCGCGACCCCGAACGCACCATCCTGATCTGCTGGGGTCCGCAGGTCGACTTCGGTCCGTACGCTCAACCGCTCGGTCACGATTACGTCCTGAGCTGCGGCAAGAGCGCCCGGGACCTCGACACCCTGGCGTCTGCGGCTGTGCTCGCGGACGTTCCCGCGCTCATCTACGCGCCGAGGGGCTGGGCCGCCCCGGCGAACGCCCGCGCCCTCCGCGTCCGTCACTTCCCGGAGATGCCGCCCTACGCGAAGGTGATGGAGGAGATGGCGAACGCCTCCGTCGTTGCCATCCCGCTCCGGTCGACCGACCGGATGTACGGCCTGTCGGAGCTCAACGACGCCATGGCCCTCGGCAAGCCGGTCGTGATGACGCGTACGCCGCACCTTGACCTCGATCTCGATCGCCTGGGGTGCGGGCACCTCATGGAGGTCGGCGACGTGGAGGGATGGCGGTCGGTGCTCACCCGCCTGCATAACGACCCCGAGCTCCGCCGCGCGATGGGTCAGAAGGCCCGGGACTTCGCCGAGCGCGAGTGGAACGCCGTCGTCTGCGCCCGGCAGATCGTCGATGGGCTGGAGACGCTGACCGGCTCCCAGCTCCACCTCGGCGGGAACGCGCGCGAGGCGCAGGCGGAGGTGGAGCCGGGTGCGCCGAGGGCGATCCGGACGGTCAGTCCTCCGGCGCCGGCCGTCTCCGCCTAGCGCAGTCCGCGTTCAGTCGGGCGGCACTCGCCCAGCACTAAGGGTTGCCGACCGGCCTCGGCCAAGCGATCTCGAACCACACCCGCAGACGGGGGTCGTGTGCCGTTCCCCAGGAGGTCGCGAGCCGGTTGACCAGGAAGAGGCCAAAGCCCCGCCCGCGGCGGAGATCCGGGGGATGGAGCTCGGGCCTGCCCTGACGCCCGCTGTCGACCAGATCTACGCGGATGCGGTCGTCGTTCATGGCGATCGTCAGGGTGATCTGCCCGTCCTCGCCGACGCCGCCGTGCACCACGCTGTTGGTGACGAGCTCGGTGATCAGCAGGCGCAGCGCGTCCATGCGCTCAGCGGGGAGGCGACCGTGGTAGGCGTCCGTGACCAATGCGCGGGCGCGGCGCGGGCCGGCGAGGCCGCCGCCGATCTCGAAGCGCCGGGAGTCTCCCGATCGCCGGAGCCAGGACGGAACCGGCAAGCCGTCCTTGAAGCGCAGGATCGGCCGCTCGACGAGGTAGTAGCTCGCCGTCGCGAACGCCAGCGTCGCGGCGAGACCCACGGCGAGCAGATGCAGCATGGCCAGACCGGCGGGCTCGCCGGCGAGATCCGGTCCGTTGTCCCGGTACCACCCGATCACCGGGGTGTGCCACAGGTAGAGCCCGTAGGAGATGAGGCCTAGCCACATCAGCGACGGCGAAGCGAGGATCCGGCGGGGCAGTCCGCCTCGCTCGGTGGCGAAGACGGCAGGAAGCAGCAGAAGGAAGGCGATCAGGCCGAAGAGCAGCTTCTGCAGGACCCAGCCTTGCGTCGTGTGGTCGGTCGGGACACCTTCGCCGAGCTCCGGCAGTCCGGCGACGCTCGCCGAGAGCAGGAGAACCACCAGCGCCGCGCTCCAAGCCGCCCCGGACGACTCGGTGAGTCGCGCCCAGGCTGCGGAGCGCACCTGGACGCCCGCTGCGCTGACCACGGCGAGCCCCATGCCGAGCGCGAACCACAGGAAGTTGCCGAGCACCGTCTCGGCAAGGGCGAAGGCCCCCCGGTCGTAGGCCACGGTCGTGAAGACCAGGCTGGCGGCCGACAGCGCGGCGAGCGCGGCCAGTTCGACGCGGACGGCCGACGACCGGTCCCGGTGAACGAGCACGCGTGCCGCGACGGCCGCGTACAGCGGCAGCAGGAGGTAGAAGCTCGCCTCGACGCTCAGCGACCAGGAGACCCCCAGACCGCCCGCGAACGTCGCGTTCGACCACGTCTGAAGGAAGCCGAAGATGAGCAGCCCGTCGGGGAACAGCCCGCCCGGGAACCACACGAGGCCGAGCGGGTAGAGCAGCAAGAGCGCGACCCAGAAGGCGGGGACGATGCGGAGGACCCGCCGGCGCGCGAAGTCGCGGAAGGCAGGGGCCGGGGCGCTGCGGAAGCGCGCGGCGACGAAGGGCCGGTAGAGCAAGAAGCCAGAGATCAGGAAGAAGATCGTCACGCCGAGCGGGAGGCGAGCCGCCAGGGCCTCCCACCAGGTGTCGGTCTCGCGCCCGCTCTCGGTGTCGGCCACCTGCGCCGCGTGGAAGACGAGGACGCTGAGGGCGGCGATCGCCCGGAGCGAATCGAAGAGCGGGAACCGGGCGTGGCCGGGAGGCGGTGCGACCGCCGGGTCCGGTGTCCGTTCGAACCGCTCGTCGGTCGGGGGAGTCGCCGGCGAGGCGGGTCCTGTACGACCGGCAGGGAGCGAGCTCACGATCCGGCTCATCCTACCCGTACGTGAGGGTTGAATATTACGACCGCGCCTCCGACGTCGTCGGCGAGATCCCGACCGAGTGGGGTCCCGGCCACCGCGCGCTGAGCGCCCTCGCCGGCCCGTCGTCCATCCGTCCGGGCCGGTGCGTCTCCGGTGTCGATCGCTTGGAACTTGCGGACTTCGTGCCAGAGTGGGCGGTCCGCGCTCGTTGTCCCTTCTGAACCCCCTATGTCCTCCCCTGTCGCCCCTTTCCGCCGGCCCGCCGTCGCCGTGCCCACCGTCCGGTCTATCCTGGCCGGCGGCTCCTGCGTCGCCGGGCTGATCCTCTGCGGCCTGCTCGTCGCCGCCCAGCCCATCGCCGCCGGGGCGCTCGTCGGCCTCGGACTCGGGGTGGTCGCCGCGGTCCTGCGCCCTGCCGCGCTGGCGTTCGCCGCCATCGTGCTGATCGTGCTGGTCCCGGTCTACGCCGCGCCGGCCCTCGGCCCACTGACCTCGCATCCCACGGTGCTGGCCGCCTGGCTCGCCGCCGGGGGCTCGCTGCTGCTGGTGAGCCTCGGGCGCGAGCGCATCCGACTGGGCACGGTCGATGCCGCCATGGCGGTGTACCTCGCGTTCCTCAGCCTGGCGGTGCTGTTCGAGAACCGCGAGAAGGCGGACTACCTAGCGATCGTCTTCACGACGCTCGGTCCCTACCTCGCCGTCCGCCTGGTCGTCCCGCGACTGCGGACGGATTGGCTGCCGATCGCCTTCGGGGTCGCCACGTTGGTCTCCCTCCCCTTCGTGCTGTTCGAGGGCGCGACGGCCACGAGCCCCTTCGCAGGGCTCGAGTTCAACCCGGTGGAGAGCGCGGTGTGGGGCGAGGAGCAGGAGCGGTTCGGCATCCTACGGGCGGAGGGGGCCTTCGGGCAGGCGATCTCGCTGTCCCAGTTCGCAGGTACCGCCATGCTGCTGGCCCTCGGCGCCGCCGTCATGACCCGGCGGGTCGCCTCCCGCCGCGCCTGGGCGCTCGTGATCGTCGCCGGCGCGGCGATGCTGGCACTGTCGTACTCACGGACAGGCTGGCTGATCTTCGTCCTGGGCGTCGTCCTCATCGCCTTCGCGATGACCACCGGGGTGAAGCGCCTGCGCCTGCTTTGGACGCTGGGATCGGTCGTCGTGGTCGGTGCGCTGCTCCTCGTGGTCAGCGGCCTCGCGCCGTCGGTGGCGCGGCTCTTCAACGACGACTCGCTCGAGGGCTCCAACAACTTCCGCGAGATCCTCCTGCAGCGCGCCCTGCGGGGAGATGGCATCGCCTGGTTCGGGTTGAAGCAGTCGCCGCTCGGCGCGGGAATCGAGACCGGTACCTCGATCGACAACGCCTACCTCGCGCTCGCCGCCGACTGGGGATGGGTCGGGATGATCGGTCTCATCCTTGTCGGCGTGGCGGTGGCAGGCTCGCTGTGGAGCACCCGCGGCACGCTCTGGGCGCTCGTCCCGGCGGTCACGCTCGCCAACTTCGTCGGCCTCTTCCAGGTAGCCATCAACACGCAGACGAAGTTCTGGCTGTGGATGCTCGTCGGCGGCTGCGCGGGCGCTGCTGCGGCCGTCGCCCAGCGGCCTGACGCCACCACCCCCCAGAGTGCCTGATCCGTGTCTTCCGCGACACCTCGGCGATCACCGCGGCGGTCCTGACGAGTTCTGTCTCGGGCGTCGTCCTGGCGCCATCATGCTCATCCGGCTGGCCCTGGCGCCTGGCCAGCCGCCAAGACGTCATCGCGTTCTTCCGCAAAGTGAGGCGAGTGGCGCCTTTACCTTCGCAAGCCGGCGGTCCGCGCCGCCAAAGTCGGTGGCCGTGATGACCTCGGCGTGGCTGACGGAGTCCGGGGTTCAGCCTAGGCGCCTCCACTTCCCCGCAGCGCCGCGGCGCCCGCCAGGTGGCGCCGGAGCAGTCGCGCGCCGGACGCTCGACCGTCACGGAAGCGGTCCGGTCGCAGGCGCGCGAGCAGGGACAGGACGCCTGTGCGGAGCCCGAGGCTGCCGACCGAGGCCGCCGCGACGGCCCAGGCCGTCGCCCGGCCGCGACGTCGAGCTAGCCAGGTGTAGTT
>CALMNS010000635.1 GCA_937871635.1 uncultured Solirubrobacter sp. | reverse complement strand
GTCGATCAGCAGCCGCAGCACGGTCGGCGCGCCGCACAGGTGGGTGACCTCCTCGCGGGCGATGCGCTCCCACGCCAGTCCGGGCTCGAGGCGGCGCAGGCAGACGTGGCGGCCGCCCATCGCGGTCACCGCCCACGTGTAGGCCCACCCGTTGCAGTGGAACATGGGCAGCGTCCACAGGTAGCTCGAGGTGGTCGACAGCCCCGCCTCGGCGATGACCCCGAGGCTCTGGAGGGCCGCGCCGCGATGGGTGTACATGACGCCCTTGGGCGAGCCGGTGGTGCCGCTCGTGTAGTTGATGGAGAGCAGAGAGCCCTCCTGCGGGACCTCGAGCGCCGCGGGCTCCGCGCCGGCGAGCGCGCGATCGTAGTCGTCGTCGGCCTCGGCGGCGCACCAGAGGACCTCCGGCGGGGAACCGAGCTCGGCGACGGCGGCCCGCACGCGATCGCCGAACTCCTCGTCGGCGATGAGCACCCGGGCCCCCGAGTGCGCGAGCAGGTCGCGGATCTCGGGCGCGGCGAGGCGGAAGTTCAGCGGGACGAGGACGGCGCCGCAGGCCGGCACGGCGAAGTGCGCCTCGAGCTGCGGCTCGGCGTTGGGCAGCACGGTGGCGACCCGGTCGCCCGCCGCGACCCCCCTCGCGCGCAGCGCGCCGGCCAGGCGCTCCGTCCGGGCCAGGAGCTCGGCGTAGCTGCGATCCGCCTTCTCGCCGCGGACCGCGGGACGGTCGGCGAAGACGCGGGCGGCGCGCAGCAGGAAGGCGATCGGCGAGAGGTCGGCGTGGCCGCTCCCGAGGGCGGCGGCGGGTGGCGGACGGTCCACGGCTCCGGAGCTTGCCAGCTCGCCGGACGGGGCGCGTTCCGGATAGGATCCGATCCGCTCGGCAGGTTCGCGAGGGGAGCCACCGGCGAGCGGTCCGCACATCGAGGAGAAGGAGTCAGCCGGTGCCCGCACTTCGTGTAGCCGTGGACGTGGGTGGGACGTTCACGGACGTGTTCGTCCTCGACGAGGGGAGCGCCGCCGTGCGGGTGGCCAAGGTGCCCTCGACGCCGCACGACCCGATGCAGGGCGTCATGGACGGTGTCGCCGCCGCGGAGGTCGACCTCGCCGACGTCACGCTCTTCTCGCACGGGACGACCGTCGCGACCAACGCCTTGATCACGCGGCGCTTCCCGCCCGCCGCGATGGTCACCACGCGCGGCTTCCGCGACGTGCTCGAGATCCGCGACGGGACGCGGGACGACCTGTGGGACGCCTACAAGGACGTCTCGCCGCCCTACATCCGCCGGCGCGACCGCTTCGAGGTCACCGAGCGCATCGACTTCGAGGGCCGGGTGGTCGCCGGGCTCGACGAGGAGGAGGCGCGTGCGGTCGCCCAGCGGCTGGCGCGCCGCGGGGTGGAGACGGTCGCGGTCTGCTTCGTCAACGCCTACGCCAACCCGGCCAACGAGCGGCGCATGCACGAGATCCTCGCCGAGGAGCTGCCGGGCGTCTCCATCTCGACCTCGAGCGACACGCTGCCGGAGATCTTCGAGTACGAGCGCTTCTCGACCACGGTGGCCAACGCCGTCCTCTCGCCGCTGGTCAGCGGCTACGTCGCCCGCCTCGAGGAGCGCCTCAAGGACGGCGGCTACCGCGGGGACCTGCTGCTCCTGCACTCGGGCGGCGGGGTGATGACGGGCGCCCTGGTCCAGAAGTACGCCGGGCGGATCGCCGCCTCGGGCATCGCGGCGGGCGCCATCGCGTGCCGGCACATCGCCCAGCTCTGCGGCTTCGAGAACGCCATCGGCGTTGACATGGGCGGCACGAGCACGGACATCTCGCTCGTCTACGAGGGCGACATGCGCACCACCCGGGAGTGGGCGGTCGAGTACGGCCACCCGATCTGCTTCCCGAGCATCGAGATCCTCACGATCGGCGCGGGCGGCGGCTCGCTCGCGTGGATCGACCCGGCGGGGTCGCTGCGCAACGGGCCGCAGTCGGCGGGCGCCGACCCGGGGCCGGCGTGCTACCAGCGCGGCGGCGAGGAGCCGACGAACACGGACGCCAACGTCGTGCTCGGGTTCCTCCCGAGCAGCCTCGCCGGCGGCGAGATC
>CALMNS010000634.1 GCA_937871635.1 uncultured Solirubrobacter sp. | reverse complement strand
CGACCTGGTCGGCACGGCGCTGGCCCCGCAGAGCCGCAACCGGCGCGCGGGGGAGCTGCTCGCCCAGGGGGTGCCGGCCGAAGAGATCCCGGCGCGGATCGGCCAGGCGGTCGAGGCGCTCGACCTCGTGCCGCTCCTGGCCCGCGGCCTCGAGCGCGCCGGCGTCGAGGCGCCGGTGACCTCCGCGTTGCGCGACCTGATCGCGGGCGACCTCCCGCTCGAGGACTGGGTGACCCTCGTGCGCGCCACCGTGCCGCCGCCCGCGCGCTTCCACTCGCGCAGCGGGAGCTGGCTGCGGCGGTACTGGGTCCGCGTCAAGGCGGCGCCCTCGCCGAACCTTTAGCTCCCCCTGACCCGCGGTTGAGGAGGACTTAGCCCGAAGCCGCTTGACTGACGGCATGTCGTCGCCGTCCCGTACCTCGAACCTCGTCTTCCTGCTCATCGGCGCGCTCTCGGTCGCGGTCGTCTCGGCCGTGCTGGCCATCGCCGGCGTGTTCGACTCGGGGGAGGACGCCGGGTCGCGCGGCGCCCGCGCACAGGCCGCCCAGCCGCCCGCCGCGAGCCCGGGGGGCACGCCGACCTCGGTGGCCGACATCTACGAGCAGGTCTCGCCGGCCGTCGTCTTCGTGCAGGCGACGAGCGGGGGCCAGGGCGGCTCGGGTTCCGGCTTCGTCATCTCCGAGGACGGCAAGATCGTCACCAACCAGCACGTGATCGACGGGGCGACGCGGGTCAGCGTCCGCTTCGGCGAGGAGGGCGAGTCGATCCCCGCCCGCGTCATGGGCGACGACCCGTCCACGGACATCGCCCTGCTCAAGATCGACCCCGAGCGCGTCGAGGGCGACCTCCGGGCGCTCGAGCTGGCACCGGGCGAGCGACGCCTGCGCCCGGGCGAGGCGACGATCGCCATCGGCGCGCCATTCGGACTGGCCGGCAGCGTGACCACCGGCGTCGTCTCCGCCCTCAACCGCGACATCCGGTCGCCCAACGGCTTCGGGATCTCCGGCGTGGTCCAGACGGACGCCGCGATCAACCCGGGCAACTCGGGCGGCCCGCTGCTCAACGCCGAGGGCCAGGTCATCGGGGTCAACTCCCAGATCGCCACGGGGTCGGGCTCGAACTCGGGCGTCGGCTTCGCCGTCCCCGTCTCCACCGTCCGCGAGGTCGTCCCGCTGCTCGAGCGCGACGGCGAGATCGAGCGGCCCTACCTGGGCGTCGAGACGGGCGACGCGCCCGGCTCCGCCGAGGGCGCGCTGATCACCGGGGTGGTCGGCGGCGGGCCCGCCGCGGACGCCGGGCTGCGGCCCGCGGACCGCATCGTCCGGGTCGGCGAGGCCGCGGTCGACGAGTCGCGCGACGTCTCCGCCGCCATCGCCGATCGCAAGCCGGGCGACCGGGTCGAGATCCGCTACCTCCGCGGCGGCGAGGAGCGGACGGCGACGGTGCGCCTCGGCGAGCGCCCCGACGAGCCGACCCCCCAGGGCTAGCGCGGGTGGCCGGGCGCTCGGGCCTGGGCACTACGCTCGTCGCATGACACTCGAGGAGGGCCGCCTGCACGCGGTCGCCGACGACCGCGTCGTCGCGGCCCGCGAGGCGCACGACGCGCTGGAGACCGCGCTCTTCGAGGTCAAGCGGGTGATCGTCGGGCAGGAGGCGATGCTCGAGCGGGTCCTCGTCGCCCTGCTGGCCGGCGGCCACGTGCTGCTCGAGGGCGTCCCGGGGCTGGCGAAGACGCTGACCATCAAGACGGTGGCCGACGTCCTGGGCGGGTCATTCAAGCGACTGCAGTTCACGCCGGACCTGGTCCCCTCGGACCTCGTGGGCACGCGGATCTACCGGCCGGACACCGGCGGATTCGACACGGAGCTCGGCCCCGTGTTCTGCAACTTCCTGCTCGCCGACGAGATCAACCGGGCGCCGGCCAAGGTCCAGTCGGCGCTGCTCGAGGTCATGCAGGAGAGCCAGGTGACCATCGGCCACGAGAGCCACCCCGTCCCGCAGCCCTTCCTGACCATGGCCACCCAGAACCCGATCGAGTCGGAAGGCACCTACCCGCTGCCCGAGGCGCAGGTCGACCGGTTCATGTTCAAGCTCGTCGTCGACTACCCCGACGCGCGCGACGAGGTGGCCGTGGTCGAGCGCTCGCTCGGCGGGACGATGGGCGCGGGCGTGCGGGTGCGCCAGGTCCTCTCCCCCGCCGCGCTCGAGCGCTACCAGGCGGCGGCGGCCGACGTCTACGTCGACCGGCGGGTGATGGAGTACGCGGTGGCCCTGACCACCGCGACCCGCGAGCACGACGAGCACGGCTGGGTCGAGTTCGGCGCCTCGCCGCGCGGCTCGATCAACCTCGTGCACTCCGCCCGGGCGCTCGCGCTGCTCCGCGGCCGCGACTACGCGCTGCCCGTCGACGTGCGCGACCTGTCCCGGGACGTCCTGCGCCACCGGATCGTCCTGACCTACGAGGCGCTGGCCGCCGGCGTCGGCGCCGACCGGGTGCTCGACGACGTGCTCGAGCGGGTGCGGATGCCCGTCGTCGAGCTCGGCGCCGAGCGCGACGGCGGCCGGTAGGGCGG
>CALMNS010000633.1 GCA_937871635.1 uncultured Solirubrobacter sp. | reverse complement strand
CCTCAGGCCGGCAGCGGCTCGGCGCCGCCGCGCTCCGGCCGCGGGCGGCGGTCGCGATCGCCGTCGTCCTCGCCGCCGACGTCGCCCGACTCGGACTCTGCGCCCTCGCCCGCCTCGCCCCGCGTCTGGAGCACGTGGGTCTGCAGGAAGCTCGAGAGCGGCCCGGCGGTGACGCCGTGGGCCACGATGGACACGAGGACGGTCGCGATCGCCGTCCAGACGATGGTCGACGCCTCGGAGTCCGAGAGGACGCCGAGCCCGACGGCCGCCACCACGTAGTAGAGGGAGCCCACCCCGCGCACGCCGAACCAGGCGACGTAGGCCCGCTCGCCCGGCCGGTCCATCCGCGAGCCGAGCAGGCCGAGGTTCGCCGCCACCGGGCGGATGACGAAGACGAGCGCCAGGGCCAGGCCCCAGCCGGCCCAGCCCGGCTCGGCGAGGCCGTCGAACGTCAGCATCGAGCCCAGCAGGAGGATCACCGCGAGCTCGCCGAACTTCTCGAGCAGCTCTGAAGCGTCGTGGACGCGGCCGTTGACCTCGTGGTCGCGCTCGTAGCGGCGGCCGGCCAGCCCGCCGACGAAGACGGCCAGGAAGCCGTAGGCCCCGACCGTCTCGACGACGCCGTAGAGGGCGAGGATGGCGCCGATGGCCAAGAACCCGTCGAGCGACGGGTTGAGCAGGCCGCGGTCGCGCAGGAAGAAGACCGAGCGGGCGAGCAGCACGCCGGTGAGCGCCCCGAGCGCGACCCCGACGACCACGCCGTAGAGGATGTCGGCGAGCACCCACTCCGCGAGCGAGTCGCCCTTGAGGACGAACACGCCGAGGAAGACGAACGGGAAGGCGAGGCCGTCGTTGAGCCCGGCCTCGGCGGTCAGGGTGAAGTTCGGCTCGTGCTCGTCCTCGTCGCCGGGCGGTCCGACCCCGATGTCGCCGGCGAGGACGGGGTCCGTGGGGGCGAGGGCGGCGCCGAGGATGATGGCCGCCCCCAGCGAGAGGCCGAGCAGGCCGGTCCCGAAGGCGACCACGGCGGCGATGGTCAGCGGCATCACGATCCCGAGCATGCGCCCGATCGAGGCCCACGCCCTCCAGTTGAGCTCGCGGTCGACCTTGAGGCCCGCCGAGAAGAGCGCGACGAGGATCGCGAGCTCCGTGACGTGCTCGAGCAGCGTGTGGTCCTTGATCGGATCGAGCCACCCGAATCCGAACACCGTCAGGGCGACGGCGGCCACCAGCCCGAGGCCGAGGTAGATCAGGCTCGAGGAGAAAGCGCGCTCCCCCTCGTGCGAGAGCGCGCCGACCGCGACGAAGAGGGAGGCGCCCAGGAAGAGGATGCCGAGCGCCCAGGGATCCGCGAACGCGAACCCCTCGGACGCGGCGAGCGCAGTGAGCGCGTCAGTCAGGGTTGTGCCCCGGCGCGCCCTCGTTGGGCGGCGTCACCTCGGGCCCCACCGGATCGGCGGTGCCCGGATCGACGGGCTCGACGGGGGCGTCGGGCCCCGTCGGCGTGTCAGGAGCCTCGGGCCCCGGCGTCGGGTCGGCCGGGACCACGGGCTCCTGGGGGACGACGGGCTGGTCCGGGGTGGCGGGCGTTGAGGGGATCTCGAGGATCGGCATGCGCCCTTGACTACCCGCCACCGCGGTGACTAGGCGCGCGCCTTGGCGGCGGCGCGCTGGGTGGTGCGCCGCGTCGTGCGCTGCGTGGTGCGCTGCGCCTTGCGGGCCTGGCCCTTGACCTCGTCGCCGAGCTCCTCGACCTCCTCGGCCACCTCGTCGCGGAGCCCGAGCGCGGCCTGGGCGGCCCCGGTCGTCGACACGTCGTAGCTCTTGTCGCCGGCGGCCAGCGAGCGGACCGTGGCGTTGGCCAGCGGGACGAGGGCCTCGCGCAGCTTGGCCAGCTGGGCCTCCTCCTGCCCCCGGATGGCGACGGCGAGCTCGGCCGTCTTGATGTCGCCCACCGCACGGGCGGTCGCCTCGATGGCGTCGTAGGTCGCGATCTCCTGCGCCTCGGTGGTGATCTCGTCCTTGGCGTTCTTGAGGAGCTTCTCCTCGCCCGCGCGACCGCGCAGGACGTCGATCGGGCCCTTGGTCAGGGCGAGGGCCTGGCCCACGACCGTCGAGGCCGCGGCGTAGCCGACGGCGACGGGCGAGCGGGTCGCGCCGAGCTCGTCGAGCCGGGTGCGCAGGCGGTCGGCCTGGGCGCGCGTCTCGCTCAGGTGGCGCTCGAGGAGCTTGCGGTAGGGACCCTCCGGCGTCATCGCGGCGTGCGCGCGCATGGTAGTGACCCCGGCGAGCTCGGCGCCGAGCGCCTCGTCGAGCTGGGAGACGACGAGCATGCGGCCCGCCTCGAGCTGGGCGATGTCCTCCGTGTTGATCTGCACGGGCGCGGAGGGCGCCTCGGCGCGCCGGTTCGCCGCGCTGCCGCTCGTGCGGCGACGGGTGCTCTGCGTGCGGGTTCTTGAAGTCTGAGTAGCCATGACCATTGGGCTTGCCGAAGTCCTGTTCGCGCAAACACGTGTTCGCACGGGTAGCGTCAAGGGTGGCATGCCGCCGGTCAAGCGCATCGAGGTCGAGATCGAGGGCCGCTCGCTCTCGCTCTCCAACCTCGACAAGGTCCTGTATCCGAAGGCGGGCTTCACCAAGGGCCAGGTGATCGACTACTACACCCGGATCGCCCCGGTCCTGCTGCCGCACCTGCGCGACCGGCCCCTGACCCTCAAGCGCTATCCGAACGGGGTGGAGGGGCAGTTCTTCTACGAGAAGCAGTGCCCCAAGCACCGGCCCGACTGGGTGCGCACCGAGCGCGTCACGACGCGCGGAGGCGGCCGCTGGGGGCGCGAGGGCGACGGCGGCGGGGAGGCGAGGGACATCGACTTCTGCGTGGTCGACGACCTCGCGACGCTCGTCTGGACCTCGAACCTCGCCGACCTCGAGCTGCACCCCTCCCTCGCCCGCGTCGACGACGTCACGAGCCCGGCGATCCTCGCCTTCGACCTCGACCCGGGGCCACCGGCGACCATCGTCGAGTGCGCGCGCGTCGCCGTCCGGCTGCGCGAGGCGTTCGAGCACCTCGGGCTCGCGTCGTTCCCCAAGACGTCGGGCTCGAAGGGCATGCAGGTCTACGTCCCCCTCAACGTCCCGACGAGCTACGCGGTGACCAAGCCGTTCGCGCTCGCGCTCGCCCAGCTGCTCGAGCGGCGGCATCCCGACCTCGTCGTGTCCGACATGCGCAAGGCGCTGCGGAAGGGCAAGGTGCTCGTCGACTGGAGCCAGAACGACGAGCACAAGACCACCGTCGCGGTCTACTCGCTGCGGGCGCGCGACCACCCCACCGTCTCGGCGCCGCTCGGCTGGGAGGAGGTGGAGTCCGTCCTCGTCTCCGAGGATCCTGACGAGCTCGTCTTCGACGCGGGCCAGGTGCTCGAGCGGGTGGCGGAGCGGGGCGACCTGTTCGCCCCGGTGGCCACGCTCGAGCAGGAGCTGCCTACGACGGCGTCAAGGCCCTGACCCGCTCGCCCAGCTCGTCGGCGAAGAAGGCGAAGAAGCCGTCCGGGTCGGGTCCGGCGTTGATCAGCACGAGGTGGTCGAAGCCCGCGTCGACGAACTGCTGCGCCGCCGCCACGTGGCGCTCGACGTCCGGCCCGACGCCGAACTGCCCGGCGATGGCGTCCTCGGTCACCCAGGTCGTCACCGCCTCAAAGTTCTCGGGGTTCGGGAGGTCGGCCAGCACCTTCCAGCCGAGCACGCCGAAGCGGAACGTCTCGTGGGCCGACTTGACCGCCGCCGCCTCGTCGGGCGCCCAGCTCAGCGGCACCTCGCCGTAGCGGGCCCCCGAGCCGCCCACCGCGGCGTAGGCCGCGAGGAGCTCCGCGTCGGGCTCGGTGGCGAAGATCGCGTCGCCGAGCTCGGCCGCGATGCGCGCCGACTTGGCGCCGGAGGCGGCCACCGCGATGCGCGGCGGCGTCTCGGGGAGGTCGAACAGGCGGGCGGCCTCGAGCGTGAGGTGCCTGCCCTCGTAGGTCTGGTAGCCGCCCAACCACAGCGCCCGGATGATCTCGAGCGCCTCGCGCAGCATCTCGTGACGGACCCGGACCGACGGCCAGCCGCCGCCCACGATGTGCTCGGAGAGCCGCTCGCCCGCGCCGACCCCGAGCGTGAAGCGCTCGTCGGAGAGCAGCGCGAGCGTGGCGGCCGCCTGGGCGACGATGGCCGGGTGGTAGCGGATGAAGGGGCAGGTGACGCCCGTGGCCAGCTCGATGCGCTCCGTCTTCGCGGCGACCGCCGAGAGCATCCCGAAGGCGAAGCCGGAGTGGCCCTGGGCGTTCAGCCACGGGTGGAAGTGATCGGAGACCTCGACGAAGTCGAAGCCCGCCCGCTCCGCCTCGACGGCCTGCCGGACGATCTCCTTCGGCCCGTAGACCTCGGCGATCAGCTTGTAGCCGACCTTCATCGGGAGATGACGGCGTGGGTCACCGGCACGCCGAAGCGGGACTCCGCGTCGGCGAGCCCCGCGTCCTCCCGGTAGTCGCGGTCCCCCTCGGGATGGGAGAAGATGACGATGCGGTCGGCCGCGAAGGTGGCCAGCGCGTCCTGCAGCGCCACCGCCGGCTCGGACTCGCCCGTGGTCCCCGCGGCGTCGATCCCCTCCTCCTCGAGCCGCTCGACCGTGTCGACCTGGGCGGTCTCCGCCTCGGCGATGGCGTCGTCGGGATCGCTCACCCAGAAGGCCAGCTTGGAGGAGTTCGTCGCCGGGGAGACGACGAGGACTTCCGAGCCGTCCGTGAGTTGCTCCCCGACCGCGGAGCGCAGCAGGGCCGCGTCGATGGGCTCGGGCGTAAGGACCAGGAGCTTCATCGGGCGGATGCTACGCCAGCACCCCGCCGGCCAGGGCGGCGACGAGCTCCTCGTCCGTCGCGCGGGCACCGGCGTCGGGCAGCAGGGCGTAGACGTCGCGTCGCGCGGGCTGGTCGCGCACGGTGGCGACGTGGACGCCGTGGAGGTGCGAGGCGAGCAGCCGCGGGGTGAGGGTGACGGCGAGTCCGGCGGCGATCATGGCGCGGATCGAGAGCGGGTCGCTGGAGAGGTAGGCGATGCGGGGAGCGAAGCCGGCTCGGGCGCAGGCGCGCGCGATCAGGCCGTCGCGCGAGGGAAGGGTCCAGGGATCCTGAGCCAGGTCGGAGAGGGCGATGGCGCCCCGGCGGCGGAGGCTGTGGTCGGGCGGCAGGGCGGCGACCATGGGTTCGGTGAACAGGTCGTGCCGGCGGGTGCCCGGGTGCTCGGCGCGGGCGGCGTGGGCGTCCTGGAAGGCGACGGCGAGGTGCAGCGAGCCGTCGCGCACGCCGCGGGCGAGCTCGTCCGTGCGGCCTTCGGTGACGCTGACGCGCACGTCCGGCGCGGTGGCGAGC
>CALMNS010000632.1 GCA_937871635.1 uncultured Solirubrobacter sp. | reverse complement strand
AGGCCACCCCACGCCCCCATGGCGGTGCGACCACCGTTGTCGATGACGACGACGCCGCCGGCCCGAGCCCGGGTCACGGCCCGGACGCCGAGGTGAACGCCCGCCTGCGGAGCCGGCCCGACCGCGAGCGCCACCGTGGTGGCGCGCCCGCACAGGGCGGCGCCTTGCCACAGCGGCCGCAGATCGCTGACGGCGCCGGGCGCTCCAAGCTTGTCCAGGGCATCGGACACCGTGCACGCGTCGAGCGCGCGGAGACGCTGCAGGAGCGGGTCCTCGCCACCGCCGCTCATCGCTCCGGTCCCTCCTGCCGCTGGAGCTGGTGGTAGCCGTGACGAGCGCGCGCATCGCCCAGCGTGGACCCCGTGAGCGCCTCGGCGACGATGGACTGCTCGCGCGCGGCGATCTCCTCGGCCACCCGCAGGACCTCCTGCTCGTGCTCCCGTGCGACGACGACGAGACCATCGTCGTCGCCCACCACCAGATCACCCGCCCTCACCCGCGCGTCGCCGAGCGAGACCGCACCGCCGACCTCGGCCACCTCGACGCGATCCTTGCCGGTGCGCATGAACCGACCCAAGCTCCAGATCGGGAAGGAGAGCTCGAGGGCGCGCGCGCTGTCGCGGCAGACGCCGTTGATGGCCGCGCCCGCGATGCCGCGCCGGTGGGCGACCGAGGTCAGGATGTCGCCCCAGACGGTGCAGTCCGTCCTGCAGGCGTTGTCCAGGACGGCGATCTGGCCCTCCCGCATGTCGTCGATGTAGTCGCCGACCGTGCCCGACGGGGTGCCCGCCGGCATGTAGCGCACGGTGAACGCCCGACCGACGGCACGCTGGCCCGGGGCGAGCGCGCCGAGGCCGGCGGCGCTCCCGCGCAGGCCGGTTCGGTCGAGGGCGTCGGAGATCGTCGCGGTGCTCAGCGCGCCCCACGCGCTCGACGGCGCCTCCTCGCTCACGGCGCGCTCCCCTGCAGGCGCTCGAGCGCCGGGAACATCGCGATGGGCCCGTCGTGGAAGATCCAGCGCTTGTCGGCGTCCGTGAGGAACGACACGGCGTCGAGGACGGGGACCATGTCGTCGGCCGTCCGGCGCGTCTCCGGTCGCACGGACCCGCCGGAGCCAGGGGCCTCCGTGCCGAAGCAGAGCTGGGGGATGCCGCGCTGCTTGATCGTCGCCTCGAGCAGGTGCTCGTCGTAGACGCAGGTGTCGTAGAAGAGGTTGGCCGAGAGATCGCGCTGAGGGAGGTGGTAATCCGTCGGGATGAAGCGGTTCAGCGCTCCGCCGCCGTGGCACAGGAGCACCTTGAGGCGCGGGAAGCGGTCGAAGACGTCGCTGTGACCGAGGAACTGGCCCGCGAGGTACTGCTCGATGACGAACCCGAGCTGGTAGTTGGCGGGGACGATGCGAAACCGACGGTCCAGCGAGTTGCTCCCGTGCACGATGATCGGCACGTCGAGCTCCTCGCAGCGGCGGTACAGGGGGTACCAGTAGGGCTCGTGCATCCCCGGCGTCGTGCGACGCCCGCCGGGGTCGGGGCTGACGTAGGCCGCGACGAAGCCGAGATCCTGGACGCACCGGTCCAGCTCGTCCAAGCAGTGGCTCGTATCGTCGCCGGCGCTGTCCATCGGCAGCTGGCAGGCGCCCAGGAAGCGGTCCGGGAAGAAGCCGACCTGCTGGGCGATCGCGTCGTTGACGTATCGCGTCCAGGACGGGATGAGGTGGTCCTCCATCCAGCCCAGGGTCACGTAGGGCCGAGGCCCGATGATCTGGACGTCGATGCCCCGGGCATCGAGGTAGGCGACGTGCTCCTGAGCGGCCCGCTGGAAGCTCTCGGGCGGGACGGCCACCCACGGAGCGTCCTTGACGCCGATCGGGCTGTCGGCCGGGTAGTTCGAGCCGAGCAGGAACATCCCGAAGAAGTAGCCCTCCTGGGGGATGCTCACGTGGCCGTGCACGTCGAGCACGCGGTAGCCGTTGAACACGCCGTTCCTCCTTATCCGTGGTCCGCGTTCTGTAGCCTATAGAACGCGTCCGGTAAGCGTGGCGGCGGGAGGTGTAGCCTGCCCCGATGCCCGTCTCGGCGCGTCGCGCCTCGACAGCCATGACCCACGCCACCGGATCAATGCCGTACGCGCCCGAGCCTCTGCGGACGAAGGCGGAGCACGCCTACCACGAGCTGCGCGCCCGCATCCTGACCGGCGAGCTCGCCCCGGGCGCCATCGTGAGCAGCGAGTACCTCGCCGCCGAGCTCGGGCTCTCGGCCACCCCGATCCGGGAGGCGCTGCGGCGGCTGGCCGCAGACGACCTCGTCGTCCTGTCGGCTCACCGCGACGTCCGCATCAAGCCGTTGTCGCGCGCCGAGATCACGGGGCTCTACGCCGTCCTGTGCACGCTCGACACGATGGCCGCGTCCCTGGCGTGCCAGCACGCCACCGACGACGAGCTCGCGATCCCGGGGGCGCTCCTCGACCGCGCCCGGGGCGACGCGGGTCATCGTGAGCAGCTCATGGAGAACCGGGCGTTCCACCGCTCGATCTACTCGCGCAGCGGCAACGAGGTGCTCAACCGGTTGCTCGACTCCCTCTGGGATCGGACCGATCGCTACCGCCTGCTGCTGCTCCAGCCCCGGCATCGGGCCAAGGAGGCCGAGCGCGAGCACGCGGAGATGGCCCGTGCGTTCGCCGATCGCGACGCCGACCGCCTGTCGTCGCTGCTCGAGTCGCACACGGCCGGGTCGCTCGACATGCTGCTCGCCCAGCTTCCGCCGTCGGCCTAGGCCCGCACCAGGTGACACCGAGGCGACCAGCGGAGGCGGGATGAGCGTCACGGCCACCGCTGCGCTGCTCGAGGACGCGCGGGCGCCGTTCCGCGTGGAGCAGGTCGAGGTCGACGAGCCGGGATCGACGGAGGTGCTCGTACGCATCGTCGGCTGCGGCATCTGCCACTCCGACCTCCAGGTGCAGACCGGCACCACCCCGTCGGCCTTCCCCGCCCTGCTCGGTCACGAGGGCGCCGGGATCGTGGAGGCCGTGGGTTCCGAGGTCTCCGCGCTGGCCGTCGGAGATCACGTCGTCCTCCAGTCGGCGAGCTGCGGGCGGTGCGTCCGCTGCCTCGGGGGACGGCCCGGCCACTGCCGCTCCTGGCTGCAGCTCAACCTGCTCGACGGGCGACGGCCGGACGGTACGGCGACGGTGCGCTGGCGCGGTCGCGACGTGCGGGCGCACTTCTTCGGCCAGTCCTCGATGGCGACGTACGCGGTCGCCGACGAGCGGACGGCGGTGAAGGTCGACGCGGATCTCGAGCTCCTCCGCCTGCTCGGGCCGCTCGGCTGCAGCGTGCAGACGGGTGCGCAAGCCGTGCTGCGCGTGCTCCGCCCTCCCGCGGGCGCCGTCCTGGCGGTCTTGGGCGCGGGAGCGGTCGGGCTCAGCGCGATCATGGCCGCCGCCGGGCTGACCGGCGCGATCGTGATCGCGGTCGACGTGCAGCCGCGGCGGCTCGAGCTCGCCCGCGAGCTCGGTGCCGAGCACGTCGTCGACCCTCGCGACGGCGACGTCGCGCAGGCCATCCGCCGGCTGACCGGCGGGCATGGCTGCGACTTCGTCCTGGAGACGTCGGGGGCGCCGGAGGCGCTGCCCACGGCCGTCGCGTCGCTCGACTCACTCGGCACGTGCGGGGTGATCAGCGCCCGCTCCTTCGACGCGGAGGCGCGGCTGCCCATCGTGCCGCTCATCTCCGAGGGGATCACCCTGCTGGGGATCAACCAGGGCGAGGTGGTCGCCCAGGAGTCCGTCCCCGCGTTGCTCCGGCTCCACCGCGCGGGACGGCTGCCGTTCGATCGTCTGGTGCGGACCTACCCCATCGCGGAGGTCGAGCAGGCGGCGGCCGATGCCCGCTCGGGCGCGACCGTCAAGCCGGTCCTCCTGATGTCCTGAGCGCCCGGGGCATCGAGCGGCGGCGCCTGCGCCGTCAGAACGGATAGCGCTTCGGACGATCGCGGAGGGTCACCCACTGCCACTGGGTGAACTCCTCGAGGTGGGTCTGAGAGCCGAAGCGCGTGCCGTTGCCCGAGGCCCCGAACCCGCCCATCGGGGCGTTGTGCTGGTCGTTGATCGTCTGGTCGTTGACGTGGACCATGCCGACCCGGAGCCGGCGAGCCAACCGCAGGCCATGAACCGGATCGGCCGTCTGGATGGCCGCCGAGAGCCCGTACTCCGTGCGGTTGGCCAGCTCCACCGCCTCGTCCTCGGTGGCGAAGGGGACGATCGGGGCGACGGGCCCGAAGACCTCCTCGCGCCAGGCCGGCATCGAAGGCTCCACGGCATCGAGCACGGTCGGCCGGAAGAAGCGCTCGTCCTGGCGCCCTCCCACCACCAGTCGCGCCCCGGCGGCCACCGTGTCCTGCACGATGCGGTCGATGCGCTCGAGCTGACGCGAGTTGATGACGGGGCCGAGCTGCACTTCCTCGCGATGCGGGTCGCCGACCGTCAGGCGGGCGGCGCGCTCGGCGAGCCGGTCGCGGTACTCCTCGGCCACCGATCGATGGACGAGGTGGCGCCCGGTGGCCATGCACACCTGCCCTTGGTGGACGAACGAGCCGAACGCCGTCGCGGAGGTGGCCGCGTCGAGATCGGCGTCGGGAAGGACGATCACCACGTTGTTGCCGCCCAGCTCGAGCGAGACGCGCTTGAGGCTGCGCCCGGCCTGCTCGCCGATCCGCCGCCCCACCTCCGTCGAGCCGGTGAAGCTGACCATGGCGACGTCCGGGTCGGCGACGAGCGCCTGACCGACCTCGGGCCCGCCGGGCAGCACGTGGAGCACGCCCTCCGGGACTCCCGCCTCGAGGAGCAGGTCGGCGATGAGCATGCCACCGCACACCGCGGTCAGGCTGTCGGGCTTGTGGACGACGGCGTTGCCGAGGGCCAGCGCGGGCGCCAGCACCCGCATCGAGAGCGCGAGCGGCGCGTTCCAGGGCGTGATCGCGCCGACCACTCCCACGGGCACTCGCTGCGCGAAGCTCAGCTCGTCCTCGCTCGGATCGATGAGCTCGCCGAGCGGAGCCGAGCACAGCGCGGTAACCGAGTGCAGCCGCTCGACCGCCCACGAGACCTCGAACTCCGCGCTCGACCGGATCTGCCCGGCCTCGCGCATGGTCCAGCGCACGAGCTCTTCGGCGTGCTCCTCGAAGAGCGCCGCCGCCCGACGCAGGACCTGAGCGCGCTCATGGCCCTTCGTCGCCGCCCAGCCCGCCTGGGCGGCGGTCGCCTGCGCGGCGGCTCGGCGCACGTCGGCGGGGGACGCGATCCCGATGGCGCCGAGCACCTCGCCCGTCGCCTTCTCCACCACGTCGGCCCGGCCCCCGCCACCCTCGACCCACTCGCCGACCAGCACCCTGCCTTCCCACCGCCCGCGGCCCGTCCTCACGTCCCGCTCCTCCCTGTCGAAGATCCTGGCTGCCGTGCCCCGCGCAGCGCGAGCGCACCGACGCTACCTGCTCTCGCCGGCGCCGCGGTCGAGAACCAGGTGCAGGTACCGGGACGTCGCCTCCGCGCGGTTGGACACGTGGAGCTTGCGCAGGATGTTCTTGACGTGGAACTTCACGGTGCCCTCCGAGAGGACGAGGTCACGCGCGATGCCGACGTTGGTCTCGCCGCGCACCATGTGCTCCAGCACTTCGAGCTCGCGCGGCGTCAGGAGGTCGCGCACCGCCTCCCCACCGATGCCCGTTCTCCGCCCCGGCGAGCGGCCGGCGTCACCGCCGGCGTCCTCGCCCAGCTCGATCGGACGGTCGCCGAGCTCGGCGGCACGGGCATCGGCCCAGCTGCCCACCTGCCGCATCTCCCGGAGCTGCACCCGGAGCCGTTGGCGGAGCACGGTCCGCTCATAGACGACCGCGAAGCAGGCGGCAAAGGACGCGAGCCCCGTGGCGTCGCGCTCGTCGATCGGGTCACCGGTGCCGGTGCGATCACCGTGAAAGAAGCCGATGACCCGACCCTCCACCACGACCGGGGCGACCGCGTAGGCCGTCCACTCGAGGACGTCCGCGAACGCCCGGGGGCCGCCGACCTCGCCGGTCGCCACGTCGACGACCTGCGCCCGACGCCGGCGCAGGACCTCACCCTCCACGAGCGGGTACTCGAGCCGGACCGGAGCCTCACGCAACCGGCCCAGCGCCGCGGTCGGATCGCCGTCGACCAGATGCAGCGCGTCCGCGTGCATCACACCGTCGCGGACGGTGCTCAGGAGCACTCGATCGAGCGCGAGCGTGTCGGCGGCCAGGGCCGGGCTCCGGTCGCGGAGCTCGCTCGGAGGACCGAGATCGCCGAGCCGGGCCAGGAGGTCGGCCGGGTCGAACCAGCGGCCTGCGGCTCGAGCGACGGTCATCGATGGGCGATCCAGGGGGGTTGGGTCGGGTCGGGCTCCGTCTCGGACCGACGGACGGCCAGGAGGTAGGTCACCAGCCCGGGCTGGTCGCCGAGGTAGGTCAGGTACCCGTCGCTCAGCTTGACGACGGTCGCGATGTGCTGAGCCTGGGCGGCGTACGACTCGGGGAGATCCTCGAGATCCCACGCGACGACCTCCGCCACGAGACCCGCTTGGGCCAGCAGCTCGACCGTCCGCTCGCGCGACAGCAGGGAGGTCAGGGTGATCAGGGCACGGCCTTCCGCGGCGAGGGCGGAGGGCAGCTTGGCGATCACCTCGTCGACCAGCGCGCGCCCCCAGTAGTCCGTCGGTCGATGCGACGAGCGTTCGGTGAGCGGCCCGATCGGCACCTGGGGAAGCGTCGCGACGACGAGCTCGTAGCGTTCCTCGGGGACCCAGGGGTACAGGTCGGTGACCTGGCCCGTCACGCGCTCGGACACCCCGTTTCGGAAGGCGTTGTCCAGGGTGCTGGCCACCGCCCGCTCGTCGATGTCGATCGCGTGGACGTGGGTCGCGCCGTTCAGGGCGAGCTGGACGGTCTGGAGGCCCGCCCCGCACCCGATGTCCAGGCATCGCTGATGGGCCCCCGAGCTCTCCGCCAGGAGGTGGCGCCACATCAGGTAGCTGCCCGGGATCGTGGCCGCGACGCCGGGGGGCCTGGCGAGGTTGGGGAAGGCGACCGGATGCAGATCGCGCCCGCGACCGTCGGTCCACTTGGGGGCCGCCGTTGCGGTCGTCACCCCGGATCGCACACCGTTGCGTGCGGTGGGGGCGGGACGCTGCCGGCCCGGGACGGTGCCCGCCAACGCCTCGCGGGCCGCGGCGATGTGCTCGGGGCGCGTCCCGCAGCAGCCACCGATGATCTGCGCCCCCTCCGCCCGCCAGCGTCGCGCCATCCCGGCGTACTCGGGTCCCTTGATCTCCGACTCGGTGCGCCAGCCGGCGCTCGTGTAGTACCCGAGGTTGGGGTACACCCCGAGGGGAAGGTCGGTGAAGTCGCGCAGGTAGGAGACCATCCCGTCGACGTGGTCCGGCGGGATGCAGTTGATCAGCAGGGCGTCGACGCCCATGTCCTCGAAGCGGCGGGCCGCCCGACCGAACGCATCGCCCTCCGGGCCGCCCCAGTGCTCCCCGTAGACGCCACACGGCCCGTGGGGGCAGCGACGGAACGACAGCCAGAGCGGGATCGACGACGCCTGGAGCGCCTCGACGACGTCGAGCAGCCCGGGACGGACCGCCGACAGCGTCTCGAGCAGGAGGAGGTCGGGCGGTTGCCGGGCCAGCGCGCGCATCAACAGCGCCACGGTCTCCGGTCCCTCCGGACCCTCGAGGTCGCCGTTCAGCGACAACGCGACGGCGACCTCGTCCTCACGGCCGCCCTCCCGGATCGCGGCGCGGGCAGCGCCCACGCCACGGCGCGCGATCTCCATCCAGTGAACGGGGTGCCAGTCCTTGCCCTGGATGCTGCCACCGCCGGTCACGATGGTCGGCAACGCCCAGGTGTTCGTGGTCACGACGTCGGCGCCCGCCTCGACGTAGCGACGATGGACGGCCTGCACCGCATCTGGAGCCGAGTCGAGGGCCTCGATGCCCCACAGGGCCTCGTGCCGGTACCCGTGCCGGTCGGCCAGCTCGGTCGCCACGCCGCCGTCGAGCACGACGCACGTCCGGGCGTGCAGGCTCCGGCGGATCCGGTCGTAGGCGTCCGAGCGTCGAGTCTCGACGTTCGGCGCTCCGTGATCTCCCGTCTGGTTGATAGCCGTCCTCCTCTCCGTCAGGCGAGGCGTCCGTTCCCGTCGACCACCGGTGCAGCTCATACCCACCCCATCGGTGCCGGCACTCGCCGACGAGCGCCTCGTCCGTGCGGCGAGCTGCCGGCCGTGCGGTGACGGCGCCCTCGGCAATTCCAGCCCGCGCCGAGCGCGCCGCGCAGGCGGGTCCGTTCCGCTGCGGCCTGCGCGTCGGTATCACCGAGCACCCCGACACAGGGCGCACCTCGCGATAGCCGGCAGCATCGGGACGAGCACCTCGTCGGCAGCGATGAGGCAATTGGACCCCATCTGGACCCCGTCGCGCGTCCTGGGAGTTGCCGAGTCGGACCGCGATTGGCTCCCCGTAAGGAGTGAGCGACGGGACTCGAACCCGCGACCGCCTGGACCGCAAACCGTCAGACGGGGTCGCGACAGGAGCGGACTTCGCGTCCTAGAGCCAATGAGGTGCTCAGGTACTCCGAGTTGCGCTCACTTTGGACCGCAATTGGTGTCAATTGGACCAGACTTCGATCGCCTCCTGGTCCGGATCCGCTCCGTCGAGGGCATCCTGAACTCGGAAACGAGCCTTCTGCTCAGCTCCGTCCTGCGCTGAGCGGAGCGCGATTCACGAGGACGCAAGCTCCCCAGGCGTACCTGCCTTGCGCGCAAAGCCTGCGGCCAAGCAGCCCAAGGCACCCCCGCTGCACGAGCTGGAGCTTGTCGCACCGCACACGGAATCACCGCATGAAGGCCCATCTCCAATTCCCAGCCGAGCAAGTCACAGGCAGCTTTACGCGGACGTCGGTGTCGACGGCTTCTCGGCCGACCTGCGATCCTTCTCGCGCCGAGGTCCAGCCAGAGGTCTCGACCGCTACTTCGGCGCGTCGCCGAGAAGAGCTCAATGGGAGTTCGGCAGTACCGGTGATCGAGAGGTCAGCAGGAGTTTCACGGATGGCCCAGCGATCCCGCACGAAACACGACGGAAGGCTGGTCGGGGACGTTCGTGTACGGGTGGTGCACGTCAGCGGGTGGTGGGTGTCGCGCCCCAGGCCTGGTCGAGCACCCCGGTGCGCTCGGTCATGGATCGACCGCTGTTGGTCTGCGAGACGCTCGAACTCAATCGGTGTCGCTGGCGCTCCGGTACTCCACGTGCGGTGGGGAGAGGGCCTAGGGATCCGCGTGCCGTGTCCACCCGTCGAGGTGACTCACGACAACGCACGGAGATTGGCTGCATGACGCTCAACCGATCGCTGATGAAGGGCTAAAATTGCGGACCGGCCTGGTTTGGCATGAACGTTACATGTGGCAACCCGTCGGTGGTGCCATGCGCGGATATGTCCGCGAAGTGGACGAATACCTGGAGCACGGCGAGGGCTTCGCTGGACCCGAGCCGAAGCGGCGCATTCGCAACCTTCTCGACGTCAGCGGCGTCCTCGCGCAGTTGACACCCATCGCTCCTCGTTCCGCCACGGTTGAAGAAGTCCGGCGTGTGCACAGTGACGAGTACATCGAGAAGATCCGCCGTCATTCGACGACCGGTGGGGGACTTGCTGGGCCAGGAACCGTCATCGGCCAAGGGTCATATGAGATTGCCCTGCTCTCGGCTGGCGGAGTCATCGCAGCAGTGGATGCCGTGCTGGACGACGAAGTCGACAACGCGTATGCGCTCGTGCGCCCGCCGGGGCACCATGCGACCGCCGAGGAAGGGAACGGACTGTGCCTCTTCGCCAACATGGCCATCGCCATCCAGCACCTACGCCGCGTTCGAGGGATCGACCGGGTCGCAGTCGTCGACTGGGATGCCCATCACGGGAACGGAACGCAGGAGATCTTCTACGACGATCCAGACGTCCTGACCATCTCGATTCATCAGGCGAACGTCCAAGTCGGCCGAAGCCTCGGTTCACTCGAGGAACGAGGCAGTGGCGAGGCGACAGGATGCAACATCAACATTCCGCTGCCACCCGGCTCCGGACGCGACGCGTACATGACGGCGATGGACCGGGTGATCCTGCCCTCGTTGCGACGGTTCGGGCCATCGTTCCTCCTCGTCGGATGTGGGCTCGATGCCGGTGCCTACGATCCCACTGGTCGCATGATGCTCTGGCCGGATGGCTTTCGTGCTCTGACGGAGGCACTTGCAAAGGTCTGTGAGGGGCATCTGGTCGCCGTACACGAGGGTGGGTACTCCGAATTCCTAGCGCCCTTCTGCGGCCTTGCCGTCATCTCGACATTGCGTGGCATCCGATCTGAAGCTGAGGCGGTGTTCGAGACGTTCCCGCGTTCCGAGACCGACCAGCACCTGCAACCACATCAGCGTGCCGCGGTCGATGCGGCTCAGCGTTGTCACCTAGGCGTCCAGGCTTGCGAGCACTTCGGCGAGCACCTCAAGCAGTCGATCAGCGTCCCCCTTGGAGAAAGGCAGCGGGGGGCGGATCTTCAGCGAAGCGCCCGTTGAGCCGGCTGCGCTGATCAAAACGCGGCGGTCGCGCATGCCGTCGACCACCCGGCTCGCCACGCCGGGGTCGTGTGTATCAGAGTGCGGAGATGTGCAATCCGCCGCGACGAACAGGCCTGCCCCACGCACATCGCGAAGCCCGCCGTAGCGAGCGCCCAGGCTCCCGAGCTCTCGCAAGAGATAGCCGCCTACCTCGCGTGCGTTGGCCATGAGCGCGTCCCGCTCGATCACGTCGAGCACTGCAGAAGCGGCGGCGATGGCCACCGAGCTCCCGCCGAAGGTGTTGAAGTAGCGGATCTCCGTCCCAAAGCGCTCAATGAGCTCGGCTCGTGCCACCACGCCGGAGACCGGAATCCCGTTGCCCATCGGCTTCCCCATGGTGACGAGATCCGGCGCGACGCCGTGCCGTTGATATCCCCACATGGCGTCCCCCGTGCGCGCGAAGCCAGCCTGGACCTCGTCCGCCACGAACAGCGCACCGTGAGCGTGCGCAGCTTCGACGACCGGAGCCAAGAAGCCACGCGGCTCCGGCACCAGACCGTCGCTCGCGAAAATCGTATCCATCAACACCGCGGCGGTTCCGATGCCCTGGCGGCGGAGATCGTCGATTGCGCCGGTCACGCGGTGCGCGAACGCCGGTCCGGCGTGCTGCGCATCCTCACCGGGCGAAGGGGGCGTTACGGCGCGGACGTGTGCCCCGAGTGGCCCGAGGTTGGGAGAGGCCTCAGCCACCGCGGAGGTCAGCCCGTGATACGCGTTCGCCGTGACCACGACCCCGGTGCGGCCGGTGGCGTGGCGAGCGATGCGAAGCGCCAGGTCATTGGCCTCGCTGCCCGTGCAGGCGAACATCGCCGTCTCGAGCCCTCCGTGATGGGTGGCGAGCAGCCGTTCGGCGTACTCGAGTATCGGCTCAGCGAGGTAGCGGGTGTTCGTGTTGAGCACCGCCACCTGGTCGGCGACGGCCTTGCTGACTGTCGCCTCGGAGTGACCGACGCACGGCACGTTGTTGTAGCAGTCGAGGTACTCGGTTCCGTCACGGTCGTAGACGTGGACCCCCTCAGCTCGCACGATCTCGAGCGGGCGGCGATAGAAGAGCTTGTAGCCTGGCCCGAGGAGGCGCCGGCGTCGCGCGACCAGCATCTCGTCGCGCTGAGGGAGATCTGAAAGTGACGAAGCGTCGATGGTGTTCGGCATCGAGCCGGTGAAGGACATCGCAGTTCTCCTAGGCAAGATCGCAGGTACGCAACAACCGCCGGGACACCTTCGAGCGACCGCGGGCAGGCAGGACCGCTGCCTGTGCCCACGCCAGGGGCGTGTTCCGCAAAATGTAGGCCCGGTTCTCGGGATGAACCCGCGCTCGCCACTCGGTGATGATGAGCCGCGTCGCGATCCTGACCCGGATGAGCTCGTAGAGCAGCTCTGCTTCCTTTGTCTCGAGGGGAGTGACGGCGTGGTAGCCACGAAGGAGATCCGTCGCGGGTCCGAGCGGATCGCCGTTGGGGGTGAGCTGGCTCGTCATGGCCACCGCTACGTCGTTGACCAGTTGCGTCACGACGGCGTCGCCGAAGTCGATGATCCCGGAGACCGTCACCCCGTCATCGGCGATGAAGACGTTGTCGGCGCTCAGGTCGTTGTGGACTAGCTGCTGGCGAAGCTCAGCGAGCCGGGGACGAGTGTCGGACGCGAACCGGTCCAGGCACTCGACTAGCCAGGTGCGATCGGGGAGGTCGGGGAGGTCGTCGAGGAGCGGTCTGACTCGGTCGGCCTGCCAGAGGTCCCAGAGCAACTCACGGCGCTCGGCGGGCTCAGCGAAGTGCGTTAGCTCGCGCCCGAGTCGGGCGAGCATCCGGCCGAGGTTCTCCCGGAGCAACGGCGTCGACCGAACCGTGCGGAGGAGCCGTCCCCTCATGAATTGCGTCAGGCGCGCACGGCGGATCAACCCACCGGGCGCCTCGACGCCGACGTCCAGCCGACCCGACGTCGTGCGAACGATCGTCTCGGTCGGAACCCCCGGGACGCGCTGGAGCGCGGCAAGGAGCGAGGAGCTCAGATCGGTGGAGGCAGGCGACTCGGCAGGATGCACTACCTTGAGGACGTACTTCGCTGGCTGGCCGAACAGGATGAAGTTGTCGTCCTTCTCGCCGGCGACGCGCCGCGCGGTGGCGACGACCCCGTAGTGCTCGAGCGCGATACGCTCCGCCTGCGACTCCGTCAGGAGAGGGACGCGTGCCGTCAGGGCAGGATCGGAGACCGGCATACGAAGGACTCGCCAGCTACAGGTGGTGCCTTGCGGCACCCGCCTCTGGCGTGTCTCCGAGGGGACGCTTCTCCTGGTCCGCGCCAAGCGCGGCGGTAGCGTGCGTCCCGCCTCGTGGTGATCCGGTCAACGACTCGCCGCTGGACACGATCGAGTCGACGAGCAGGCGGGAGTACGGGTGGTTGGGGCTGCCGTAGAACGTCTGCACCGGCGACGACTCGACGATCTCGCCCGCCATCATGACGGCGACGGAATCCGAGACGTACCGCACGGCGGCCATGTCGTGCGAGATAAAAAGCGCCGCGAAGCCCTCGGCTTCCTGAAGGGTCTTGATCAGGTTGAGCGTTTGTGCTTGAACGGAAACGTCCAGCGCGCTCACGGCTTCATCGAAGACGATGAAGTCGGGCTGGGTGATGAGCGCGCGAGCGATCGCCACGCGTTGTTGCTGGCCGCCTGAGAGCTCGTGCGGGTAGCGCTGCGCGAGCGACTCGTGCAGGCCGACGAGCTCGAGGAGCGCCCCTACTTTCTCGTGGCGCTCGGTGCGCGTCCCGACCTTGCCCACGGTCAGCGGCTCCGCGACGGAGGTGCCGACGCGTAGGCGGGGGTTGAGCGACCACTCGGGGTGCTGGAGGACGACCTGGAAGCGGCCCCGTAGCTGGCGGCGCTGGCGCTCGAGCGGCACCCCTTCGAACAGGACCTGGCCACGCGTCGGCGGGTTGACGCCGAGGGCCAGGCGCCCGATCGTCGTCTTGCCCGAGCCGGATTCGCCAACGAGCCCGATCGTCTCACCCTTGGCGACGGCCAGGGACACGTCGCGAACCACGTCGGCGCCGCGGCGCGCGAACAGGCCTCCGCGGCCATACGCGAAGCTCACCGAGTCGAGCCGGACGGTGCCGGCGTCGTCGGCCACCGGCCGCGGTGCCCGGCCGTCGCTCATGAGACGCTCGACACCTCCTGCTCAGCGAAGTGGCAGAGTACCTGCCGGTCGTCGACGAGGCGAGGATCGGGGCGCACCGTCGCGCATCGCTCTTCGGCGCGCTGACACCGATCGACGAAGGCACACCGCTCGCTGCGCTCCCGCACGGCGGTCTGCATGCCCGGGATGGGCTGGACTCGCTGGCCGGGAGCTTCGCGGCCGGGAGCCGCGCGGAGCAGGGCGTTGGTGTAGGGATGCGCGGGCCGGGACAGCACCAGCTCGGGGGTGCCGTACTCCACCACCCGCCCGCTGTACATCACGGCGATGCGGTCGCAGTAGCGCAGGACGAGGCCGAGGTCGTGGCTGAGCAGGACGCACGTCAGTCCCAGGTCCGAGCGCAGGGAGACGAGCAACTCGAGCACTTGCGTGCGCATGGCCGCGTCGAGCGAGGCGGTCGGCTCATCGGCGACCACGATCTTCGGACGAGCCGCGATCGCCTTGGCGATCATCGCCCTCTGGGCCATTCCACCGGAGAGCTCGTGCGGGTAGCGACGCAGGACGGCCTTATCGGTCGGCAGCCCGACCGATGCGGCGAGCTCGGCGACCGAACCGTCGTCTCCACGGCCGTTGAGCGCGTACCGGAACTGCTTGTGCAGCCGCATGGTGGGATCCAGCGCGGACATCGCGTTCTGGAAGATGAACCCGCACTGCCGCCGGCGGAAGCGCCGCCGCGCGGCGTCGTCGAGGCTCCGCACGTCCTGACCGTCGATGAGGACCTCGCCCGACAGCCAGCGGGCGTTTGGGGGCAGTAGCCCCGCGATGGCGAGCCCGAGGCTACTCTTGCCGGAACCGCTCTCGCCGACCACGCCGATGATCTCGCCAGGATGGATTTCGGCTGACGTACCATCGAGCGCTCTAACGGGCCCCTGCTTGGTCGCGTACTCGAGGGCGACGTCGCTGACCGTGATGATCGGGGTCACTTGAGCGCCCTTGCCTGCTGCGGGTCCAAGGTGTCGCGTAAGCCGTCGCCCAGGAGGTTCACGGCGAAGATGACGACCGCCAGGACGAGGCCCGGCGCGAAGACCAGCCACGGCGCGATCGGCAGGTAGATGATCCCCTCCTGAAGCAGCGATCCCAGCGAGGCCTCGGGGGGCTGGACGCCGAGCCCGAGGAAGCCCAAGGTGCTCTCGACGAGCACACCGACCGAGATCGCGTAGGTGGCCTGCACGACGGCCGCGCCGCTGATGTTCGACAGGACGTGCACGAACATGATCCGGCGGCGCGATGCGCCGGCGATCTCGGCGGCCACGATGAAGTCCTTCTCCAGCACGATCAGGCTCGCCGCTCGCACGACGCGGAGCATCAGCGGCAGGGTGATGATGATGATGCTCACGATGGCGGCGGGCGTGCCCGGGCCGATGATCGCGGCCATCAGCACGGCGAGGAGGAGCGCCGGGAAGGAGAACATCACGTCGGCCAGGCGCACGATGGCCTCGTCCACCACCCCGCGGAGGTAGGCGGCGGCGATGCCGATGACCACGGCGATCATCGCCGTCACGACGACGGCGCTCGACGCGAGCAGGACGGTGACGCGAATGCCGTCGAGGACGCGGGGCAGCAGCGAGCGACCGAGGTAGTCGGTCCCCAGCGGGAAGCTCGACGAAGGTCCTTCCAGGCGCGGCGCGACGTTCACCGCGGAAGAGTCGCCGACGGGCAGCAACGGGGCCAGCAGCGACCCGGCCAAGAGCACGACCAGGACCCCCAGCGCGATCCGCGCGAGCACGTCGTGCCTGAACGGGAGCCGCAACCGCACGGACCGGAAGCTCCTGAGCCCCCTCACCGGCACGGCTCCGGCACCACGAGCCTCGTGCATCGACCCGGCCACGATCAACCCCGCGCCCGCCGGGACCCGATCCGCGGATCGAGCACGCCGTACAGGACGTCGGTGAGGATGTTGATCGCGATGAAGATGGCGGCGGCGAGCAGGACGCCGGCCTGTACGACGGTGTAGTCGCGGCTGCTGATGCCGTTGAACACATAGAGGCCGACGCCCGGGATGCCGTAGAGCGTCTCGACGATGACGGCTCCGCCGAGAATGTAGCCCGCGAACGTCGCCGTGACCGTAAGCACCGGGATCGCCGCGTTCCTGAGGATGTGACGGCGGATGATCTGCCACCGCGACTCACCCGCGGCGACCGCAGCCGTGACGTAGAGCGCCTGCGTGACCGCTTGCACCGCGTCCCGGCCGGTGCGCGCGATGAGCGCGATACCGAAGACGCTCAGGGTCAGCGCAGGCAGGAACATCGCCCGGAAATTGGCGACCGGGTCTTCTCCGAGGGGCGCGAAATCCCCTACCGTGAAGAACCACTGGGACCTCGAGAAGAGGTAGACGAGGATACACGCGAGCACGAAGTCCGGAACGCTCATGGCCAGCGCTCCGACGACGCGAGTCCCGTGACGAGCGGCTCGTCGCCCTCCGGCGAGGCCGGACACCAGGGCCAACGGGACTCCGAAGATGAAGGCGATCACCAGGGCCATGATCGCTAGCTCGAGCGTCACCGGCATCCGCCGGACGAACTCATCCAGGACCGGCGCCTGGGTGATGAGGGATATCCCCAAGTCGCCCTGGGCGGCTTGGCCGAGCCACTTGCCGTACTGCACCGGGAGCGGGTCGTCCAAGCCGTACTGCACCGCCAGCTGAGCCCGAGCCTCCGGGGTCGCCCTCGGTCCGAGCACCACCTGCTCGTAACTGCCAGGCGTGAGGTGGATGGCGACGAAGATCAGGACCGAAACCCCGAGCAACGTGACGAAGCCGCTTAACGCCCGGCGACCGATAACCATGCCGATCGAGCCCACGCTCGATAGGCGTGGCGCCATGCGCCGTTGCGTTTCGAGCCCAGCTGAGGTGTGCACTTCAGAGTTCCTCGGTCCTGTCCTGTGACGTCAGAGGGCTCAGGTGCCTGTCAGCCTGAGACCGTGAACCGGTCGGAGTAGCGGAGCGGGTCGACGTACCCCTCGGTGCCTTGGAAGACGGGCTTGAGCCGGTTCTCGATGTAGCCGATGATCTTCGGGCGGGTGACGAGCGGGATCTCGTTCGAGGTCTCGTTGATGCGTGCGCACGCGCTCTGCATGGCTTTATCGCGCTCCCCGCCGTTTGGCAACTCGTTCACCCGCTCGAGCAGCGCGTCGAGCGTCGAGTCCGGCTTGTACCAGCCCTTGGTGTCCGGGAGGAACTTCGGGCTGTAGTTGTTTAGGTTGCTGCCGGGATCTCCGAAGCCGGCGTTGTAGGACAGCGCCGCGTCCATCTGCGAGGGGTTGCTCTCGAACTCGCGCTTCAACCAGGCGCCGAGCTCTAGCTGGAGGATGTCCACCTTCACGCCGATTTCGGCGAAGTTGCGCTGGATGACCTGCGCGATAGCCGGGAACTGAGCGAACGCGGGCGAGGCGATGAGCTCGAACCTCAGGTTGGACGCGCCCACGGATTGGAGGAGCTGCTTCGCCTTCTCGAGGTTGCGCTTGTAGTAGTCCGACCCCAGCGACGCCTGACACGCCTTCGACTGACCGGGCGAGATCGGTGGACTCACCTCACCGATGTTGCCGAGCGCGAGCTTCAGGATTTGCTCCCGGTCGAGCGCCATGTTGAGCGCTTGCCTGACGGTCTGGTCGTACAGCTTCGACTTGCGGTTCACCGCGCCCGCGTCCATACGGTAGTAGTCGGTGGTCGGCTGGATTATTGTCTTCGCGCCTGGGATCCCCGAGAGCAGCTTCGCCGCGTCGGGGTTCTCGAACGTGGCGATGTTGACGGTGCCGCTCCGGAGCGCCGCCGTCCGTGCAGAGTCATCCTTGATGATCTTGACGATCAGCTCCGTCGCCCTCGGGAACCCCGTACGCCAGTGGTTCGGATTGCGCTTGAAGGTCCACTGCTGGTCCGGGAGGTGAGAGACCTCCTGCCAGGGCCCGGTGCCGAGGAACTCCTTCTTCGGCTCGAACGAGCCGTCGTCGAGCTCCTTCATAGGAAGGACGCTCGCCCCTGGGTGGGCGAGCGCGGCGAGCAGCGGCGTGTAGGGTTTCTTGAGGTCGATCTCGACTGTCCTTTCGTCGACCGCCGCGACCTGCTCGATCGGACCGAGGTTGCCGACCCAGAAGGCGGCGGTATCCGGATCCTGCACCCGCTTCAGGCTTCCGACCACGTCGGAGGCTTCTACGGTCCGCCCGTTGGAGAATTTGGCCGCACGGAGCCGGAAGACGTACTTGGTCGGCGTCGGCTGCTCCCAGCTCTCCGCTAGGGCCGGTTCGACCTTGAGATCGTTGCCCATCGCCGTCAGGCCTTCGTACACCTGACCGTAGAGCTCCCAGTCGACGCCGTTGAACGAGGCGTGCGGATCCCTGCCCACCAGCTCGCCCGGCTTCCCCCAGATGATCGTCCCGCCGGTGCGACCACCTGAGGGCGAACCCGTGTCGCCGCCCGTGCCGTCGCCGCCCGAGCTACCGCCACACGCGGCCACGAGACAGACAGCGGCAACGAACATCGCGAACCATCCGAGTCTTCTCATCGTCTTGTTCTCCTCGGAACTGCGCCCAGTGGATTGTCGGCGACCAGCAAGGGGCTTTGTCGCGACGCAACCTTACGCTATCGATCCGACAAGCGCAATAACAAAATTGTGCTAGTACATATTCCGCGGCGATGGTGGAGGCGTTCTCCTGGGTCGGCCGCCCGGGAGAGCGAGCTGGGAGCTGCGCCCAGGTCTGCTTGGCGGCGCGCCCTACCGGGACGGGCGATCATCTGCTGCGCTGGCTGACGGATCGAGGCTGCGCCGTCATGGCCAGCACATCGGCCACACGCTCGGCGTGCGCCGGCGGCAGCAGTCCAGCGGTGACGAGGATGTGCGGCGTCGTCTCGTCGCGTACTGAGTAGGGCGCACCGGGCGCGGCTCCGATCCCCTGGCTGGCAAGAGCGACGAGGGCGGGGACCTCATCGGCCACCGAGATCCAGACGCTGATGCCGTCCTGACCCTCTGACACGACCCCG
>CALMNS010000631.1 GCA_937871635.1 uncultured Solirubrobacter sp. | reverse complement strand
GGACGCCCCGGGGCGGCGCGACCTGCGCGACCTGGCGACGTTCACGATCGACCCGCCCACCGCCAAGGACTTCGACGACGCGATCTCCGCCGAGCGCCGGCCGGGCGGCGGGGCGCGCGTCTGGGTGCACATCGCCGACGTCTCGGCCCACGTCCGCCCGGGCTCCCCGGTCGACCGGGAGGCTCACCGGCGCGCGACGAGCGTCTACGTCCCGGGCAGGGTCGAGCCGATGCTGCCCGAGGCGCTCTCCAACGAGGCGTGCTCGCTCGTCCCGCACCAGGACCGCCTGGCGGTGACGGTGGAGCTCGACTTCGACGGTCCCGACGTCGTGCGCACCGCCTTCCACCGCTCGCTCATCCGCTCCGACGCGCGGCTCGACTACCCGCAGGTCGACCGGGTGTTCGCCGGCGACGAGCGGGCGGCCGAGCCGTGGGCGGGCCCCCTGGCCGTCGCCCGCGAGGTCTCCGCCGCCCTCGAGGCGCGGCGCGCGGAGCAGGGCGCCCTCGCCGTCGAGTCGGCCGAGCCCGAGTTCCGGTTCTCGCGCGAGGGCCACGTCACCGAGCTCGGGCGCACGCTGCAGACGGAGTCGCACCGGCTCATCGAGCACCTGATGATCGCCGCCAACGAGGCGGTGGCCAGCTTCCTGGAGGCGGGCGGCCACCCGGCGCTCTACCGCGTCCACGAGCGCCCGCAGCCCGAGCGCGTGCAGCGGCTGGCCGACCAGCTCGCCTCGCTCGAGGTACCGACGCCCCCGCTCCCCGAGACGATGACCCCCCAGCAGGCGGCCGACGCGGTGGGGGAGATCTCCCAGGTCGTCGACGCCTGGATCCGGCGCCACGACGGCCGGGGCCGGGCGGCGCTGACCAGCCTCGTCCTGCGCGCGCTCCAGCAGGCCCGCTACCAGCCGCAGAACGTCGGTCACGCGGGCCTGCGCTCGCCGTGCTACTGCCACTTCACGTCGCCGATCCGTCGCTACCCCGACCTGGTCTGCCACCGGGCGCTGTTGGCCGCCCTCGGCCTCGGCGAGACCGCGCCGGACGGCCACCGGCTGCCCGACACGGGCGAGCACTGCTCCAAGCGCGAGCGCGACGCCATGGTCATCGAGCGCTCGGCCGACGACGTCGCCCGCTGCTTCCTGCTCGAGCGCGAGCTCGTCGCCGCCGGCCGCCAGGCGGAGTGGCCCGGCGAGGTCATCGGGGTGATCGGGGCGGGAGCGTTCGTCGCGTTCGGCGACGGGCACGAGGGGCTGCTCCCCGTCCGCCGCCTGCGCGGTGACTGGTGGGAGCTCAACGAGGAGGGCACCATGCTCGTCGGTGCGCAGTCCGGGCGGGCGCTGCGCCTCGGCGACCCGGTCGTCGTGCAGGTCGAGCGCGTCGACGCGCCGCGCGGGCGGGTCGACCTCTCCCCAGTCGAGCTCTAGGTCGCCTTCACCGCGCGCGCGAGCGCTCCGCCGAGCCGGGCGGCGACCGCCTCAGGCTCGTCGGTGAGCTGGCGCCAGGTCACGCGGATCACGTCGTAGCCGGCGGCGTAGAGCTCGGCGTCCTTCGCGCGGTCGCGCTCGAAGGCGCGGCGGTGGCCGTGCGACGCCCAGCCGTCGAGCTCCACGATGAGGCGGTGCTCCGGCCAGAGGACGTCGACCTCGTGACCGGCGACGAACGCGTTGTAGTGCGGCCTGGGTAACTGCGCTTTGAGGATGAGCAGCCTGAGGCGGCGCTCCGCCTCCTGGCGGGTGAAGCCGCGGGTATCGATGAGCAGGGCGCGGAGGCGGGCGGCTCCCCTGCGGTCGGTGGCCGCGAGCGTCTCGATGGTGTGGCGCGCGGTGAGGCGGAGGGCGAACGCCTCGTTGAGCGCTAACTCGAGCCCGGGGTGGCCGGTGGCGGCGAGATGGAGGAGCGTCTGGGCAGGCGTGGTGACCGGGACGCCGCGGTGGGTCGTCCACTCGAGCGTCGCGGTACGGCGCACACGGACGCCGCGCGGTCCGGCACGGTGCTCGCCTTCACGGCGGACCTCCGGCGGGTCGGGCGGCTCGGAGAGCATCCGCCACAGCCCGGCGGCCCAGCCGTCGCCGAGCGCGCGGGTGCCGTTGCAGGCGAGGACCGCGGCGAGGGCTCGCTGCTCGTAGGTGAGCGGGGCGTGGGCGGTGGTGTAGACGCGGTGGTGCACGGGACGGAGGTGGCCGGTCCGCAGGCGGTGCTGCAGGGCCGACCGGCTCAACCCCGCATCGATGAGCGCAGCGCCGGTGACGAGCTCCTTCTGGCTCGCGGCGAGCCGCGCGATCGCCGCGTCAACCGCGTGCATCTGCCACCCCTCGTTCCAGCGGAGCCGACAAGGGGTGGCAACGCATCGCCCTGGCGTGCACGAGCCACCCCGAGCGACCGGCGAGCGAGCGAGGGGTGGCAGATGCACGCTCCACCCGCCGCACGCTGGCACCCACCGCGCCGATCGGCTCGCCGCTCCGCAGAGTTGTCACTCAATGAGCAGTTCCCCGCGCGCATCCACGAAGCAAAGCCGCGCCGAACGGAGCACGTCGCGCGTAGAGTGGACACCGAGATGGCGGTCAAGAAGAAGCGCAAGGCCGACGCCGGCGACGTCGCGACGAACCGCCAGGCGGCCTACCGCTACCACCTCATCGACCGCTACGAGGCGGGCATGGTGCTCCAGGGCACCGAGGTCAAGTCGCTGCGCGAGGGCAAGGCGCAGATCAAGGACGGCTACGCCGCGATGCGCGACGGCGAGCTCTGGCTGCACAACGTGCACATCCCGCCCTACGGGGCGGCCGCGCGCGACAACCACGAGCCCGAGCGGCCCCGCAAGCTGCTCCTGCACCGTGCCGAGCTCGAGCGCCTGACCGGCAAGACACGCGAGCGCGGGCTGACCATCGTCCCCACGCGCCTGTACTTCAAGGACGACCGCGCCAAGGTCGAGGTGGCGCTCGCCCGCGGCAAGGACGTCGGCGACAAGCGCCAGACGATCAAGGACCGGGAGATGAAGCGCGAGATGGACCGCGCCATGAACGGCGCGCGCTCGCGCGGCCGCCGCTAAGTGGCCCCGTGGCCGAGCGAGGCGCGACACCGCAGGTCCCGGCGCTCCCGCGGCGCGCGCTCAAGGCCGTCCGCTGGCTGTTCACCCCGCTCCTCCCCGACGACTACCTCGAGATGATCAACCCGCTCTGGTCCACCCAGGAGCTGCGGGGCCGGATCGAGCGGGTGGAGCGCGAGACCGACGACGCGGTCACCGTCGTGATCCGCCCGGGATGGCAGTGGCCGGGCCACCGGCCGGGCCAGTACCTGCGGATCGGGACGGTCGTCGACGGGGTGCACCAGTGGCGCGCGTACTCGCTGACCTCGGCGCCCGACCGCGCCGACGGCTGCATCGCGATCACGCCGAAGCTCGTCCCCGAGGGGGTCGTCTCGCCCTACCTGGTCGGCCGCGCCGCCCCCGGGACCGTCGTGCGCCTCGGCGGCGTGGAGGGCACCTTCACCCTGCCCGAGCCGCTGCCGGACCGCCTCCTGTTCGTCAGCGCGGGCAGCGGGATCACCCCGATCATGAGCATGCTGCGCGACCTCGCGGGCCGCGAGACGCTCGACCGCGTGGTGCTGCTGCACTCGGCGCGAACCCCCGACGACGTCATCTTCGGCGCCGAGCTGCGCTCGCTCGCCGCGCGCCACGCGGGCTTCCGGCTGCACGAGCAGCTCACGGACACCATGGGGCGCATGGGCCCGGGCGACCTCGACGCGCTGTGCCCGGATTGGCGCGAGCGCGAGGCCTACGTCTCCGGCCCGCCGGACTACCTCGACGCCCTCACGGAGCACTGGGCGGCGTCCCCCGCCGGCCTGGACCGCTTCCATGCCGAGCACTTCCAGCCCCAGGCCGGGATGCACGAGGGCGAGCAGGGCGACGGCGGGACGATCACCTTCTCCGTGTCCGGGGTCGAGGCGGTCAGCGACGGGGCGACGCCGATCCTCGCGGCGGGCGAGGAGGCCGGGGCGAGGCTGCCCTACGGCTGCCGGATGGGGATCTGCCACACCTGCGTCGGGCGCCTGCGCGCCGGCCGCGTCCGCGACCTGCGCACGGGGGAGGTCTCCGGCGCGGAGGGCGAGACGATCCGCACCTGCGTCCACGCGCCCGAGGGCGCGATCACCGTCGACCTCTGAGCGCGCCCCCGCCCGCGTCCGGGAGCCGCCGGCGGCCGTGCCGGCGACCCGCGGGCTAGATCGAGTCGCTGCGGTCCACGAAGGTCAGGTCCATCCCGATCGCCAGCGTCGCGATCAGGCCCAGGTACACCGCGCCGACCGCCAGCCGCTGGGCCGGGGTGACGCGGTAGTAGGCCGCGTTGCCCTCCTCGCCGTCCTTGCGGTGCTTCCAGCGCCGGTAGGTCTCCATCCCGCCCAGGAGCAGGAAGAGGATGAGGATCGGGTTCGGGAACAGGAAGAAGAACAGCGCCATCCCGCCGAAGCCGACGAACCACATCCAGGGGGCCATCGCCGCCATCGCGCGGCCGCCGTCGAACGGGACGAGCGGGATGAGGTTGAAGAGGTTGAGGAAGAACCCGGTGAAGGCCAGGGCGCGCCAGAAGTCGTCGTCGGTGGCGACCGCGACGGGGACGAGCAGGAGGCAGGCCAGGGTCCCGAGGATCGGCCCGGCCAGACCCACCCGGGCCTCGGCGATCGCGGAGCCGCCGAGCGAGCGGGCGCCCACCGCCGCGCCGAGGAACGGGATGAACAGCATCCCGCTGGGCCGGACGCCCTCCCGGCGCAACTGGACGTAGTGGCCCATCTCGTGGACGAACAGCAGCGCCACGAACCCCGCGGCGAACTTCCAGCCCCAGATGAGCGCGTAGGCGCCGATGGAGACCAGCATCGACAGCGAGGTGGCCAGGAACTTCGCCTTGCCGAGGAAGAGCAGCCCGACCTTCCCGAACTTGAGCAGGAAGGCGCCCAGGACGACCAGCGGGCCGAGCGCACGGCGCAGCGGCGAGGGCCGGGGATCGGTGGGCAGGGTGGCGCTCGACATGGCCACCAGTGTGGCGGCTCCCCCTGAAGCCGAGGTCAAGCTGTCAGCCTCCGGCCATGGCCGCCCGCACCGCCGTGAGCACCGTCTTCGTCCTCAACGGGCTCCTGTTCGGCGGCTGGGCGGCGCGCATCCCGGCGGTCAAGGAGCGCCTCGGGGTCGGGGAGGGGGAGCTCGGCCTCGTGCTCGGGGCGATCGCCGTCGGCGCACTGCTGGCCATGCCGCTGGCGGGCTGGTGGTCGGCGCGGCTGGGCTCGCGCCGCACCACCGAGGCCGGCCTCGTCGCGAGCTGCCTGGTGGTCCCGCTTCCGGCCCTGTGCAGCTCGCCCGTCCCCGCCGCCGCGCTCGCGCTCGCGCTCGGGATGGCGATGGGCACGCTCGACGTCTCGATGAACGCGCACGGGGTGGCGGTGGAGCGCCGCCGGTCACGGCCCATCCTCTCCTCGCTGCACGCGGGCTTCTCCTTCGGCGTGCTCCTCGGGGCGGCGGTGGCGGCGGCCGCCGCCGGGCTCGAGGTCGACGTCCGGCTGCACCTCGCGGGCGTCTCGGT
>CALMNS010000630.1 GCA_937871635.1 uncultured Solirubrobacter sp. | reverse complement strand
CCTACGACGGCGCCGTGCAGGCGGGCCAAGGCGGCGCGGCGGCGATCGCGGCGGGCGCCGACGCGACCGTGGGTCGCGTGACCCCGAGCGCGGCTAGCGCCCTGCCCGAGCACCGGCTGACCACGCTGGACTCAGGGCTGCGGGTCGTCACGGAGCACATGCCCTCCGTGCGATCCGCCGCCCTCGGGTTCTTCGTGGACGCCGGCTCGCGCGGTGAGACGGAGGCCGAGGCGGGGCTCTCGCACTTCCTCGAGCACATGCTGTTCCGGGGGACGGAGCGCTTCGGCTCGGCCGAGATCGACGAGCTGTTCGACGGCATGGGCGCCGAGCTCAACGCCGGGACGGACAAGGAGACGACCACGGTCTACGCGCGGATGCTCGACGAGCACCTCCCGCGCGCGTTCGACGTCATGGCCGACATGGTGTGGCGACCCGTCTTCCGTGACGTGGATCCCGAGCGCGCCGTCGTGCTCGAGGAGATCGCCATGTACGAGGACGAGCCGCAGGAGTCCGTCTTCGACTCGCTCGGGGAGGCCGTCTTCGGCGCCCACCCGCTCGGGCGGGCGATCATCGGGCGCGCCGCGGTGATCGCCGAGACGCCGATCGACGGGATCGCCGCCTTCCACGCCCGGCGCTACGTGCCGGGGTCGGTGGTGGTCGCGGCGGCGGGCTCGGTCGACCACGACGAGGTGGTGGAGCTCGCCTCGCGCACGCTCGACCAGCTCCGCGCGGGCGAGTCGGCCCCCGTGCCCGACTCCGCGCCGGCCGACCCGGCGCCGACGATCCGCTTCCAGCGCAAGGACACCGAGCAGGTCCACGTCTGCCTGGGCAGCGTGGGGCTGCCGCGTGACGACGAGCGCCGCTACGCGCTGCGGGTGCTCGACGCCATCTTCGGGGGGCTGTCGTCCTCCCGGCTCTTCCAGGCGGTGCGCGAGGAGCGCGGCCTCGCCTACGCGGTCTACTCCTTCGCGGGCCAGTTCGCCGACACGGGGCAGGTCGGCCTCTACGTCGGCACCCGCCCGGACAACGTCGAGGAGGCGATGCAGGTCACCGCCGTCGAGCTCGACCGGCTGCGCGCCGATCCGGCCACCGAGGCCGAGCTCGCGCGGGCCAAGGAGAACGTCAAGGCGCGCGTCATCCTCGGCATGGAGTCCTCGAGCGCGAGGATGAACCGGCTGGGCGGCTCGGTCCTGTTCGACCTGCCCGTCCTCTCGCCGGACGAGCTGATGGAGCGCTTCGACGCGGTGACCCTCGACGACCTGCGGGCGCTCGCCGCGGAGCTGTGGGCGCCCGAGCGGATGAGCGCGGCGGGCATCGGGCCCGACGAGGCGGCGTTCCGCGCCGCCGTGGCCCGGACGTGCCC
>CALMNS010000629.1 GCA_937871635.1 uncultured Solirubrobacter sp. | reverse complement strand
CTCCGGGCTCGAGGACCGGCCGGCGGGCGCCCTCTCGGGCGGCCAGCAGCAGCCCGTCGCGCTCGCCCGGGCGCTCGCCCCGGAGCCCGAGGTCGTCCTCCTCGACGAGCCGTTCAACGCGATCGACCCCGTGCACCGCGCCGCGCTGCGCGCCGAGCTCGTCGCCGTCCTGCGCCGGACCGGGGTGACCACCCTGCTGGTCACCCACGACCGCGAGGAGGCGTTCACCCTGGCCGACCGGATCGCGCTCATGCGCGACGGGCGGATCGTCCAGGTCGACCCCCCCGAGCGGCTCTACTTCGCGCCCGCCGACCGCTGGTGCGCGCGCTTCGTGGGCGCCGCGAACATCGTCGCCGGCGCGTCGCTCGGCCTCGCGACGGACGGGGAGGTGCTCGTCCGCCCCGAGCTCGTCGGGCTCGAGCCCGACCTGGCCGGAGGGGCCGAGGTGGTCGAGCGCGTCTTCCTGGGCCACGACGTGGCGTACCGGATCCGGCTGGCCGACGGCACCACCATCGAGGCCCAGCGCCCCTCTAACGAGGTCGTCGAGCTCGGCGCCCGGGTCCGCATCCGGGTCCACGACGGCCCGGTCCCCAGCGTCGGGGCATGAGGCGGTCGCTGCTCGCCGTCGTCGCGCTGGTCGCCCTCGTGGTGGCCGCCGGCGTCGCCCTGGCCACCGGCGGGGGCGGCGCCGACGATCCCGACCTGACGATCTACTCCGGGCGCAACGAGGAGCTCGTCGGGCCGCTGCTCGACCGCTTCGAGCGGGAGTCCGGCCTGCGCGTGGACGTCCGCTACGGCGACTCCGCCGAGCTCGCCGCGACGCTCGCCGAGGAGGGGGACGGGTCGCCCGCCGACGTCTTCTTCAGCCAGGACGCCGGCGCCCTCGGCGCCGTCGAGTCGCAGCTGGCCCCCCTGCCGGCCCGGCTCGCCCAGGGCGTCCCCGCCCGGTTCCGCGACCCGGCCGGGCGCTGGGCCGGGGTCTCGGGGCGCGCGCGGGTGATCGCCTACTCGACCCGCGTGTTCGACCGCGAGTCCGAGGTGCCCGACTCGGTCTTCGAGCTGACCAAGCCGCGCTGGCGCGGGAAGGTCGGGCTGCCGCCCACCAACGCCTCCTTCCAGGCGTTCATCAGCGCGATGCGGCTCTCCGTCGGCGACGACCGCACCCGGCGCTGGCTCGAGGCGATGCGCCGCAACGACGTCAAGACCTACGAGAACAACATCCAGACCGTCGAGGCGATCGGGCGGGGGGAGATCGAGCTCGGGCTCGTCAACCACTACTACCTCTACGAGCTCAAGCGGGAGACGCCCGGCCTGGCGGTGGCCAACCACTTCCCGCGCGGCGGCGACCCCGGCTCGCTGGTCAACGCGGCCGGGGTGGGGATCCTGCGCACGAGCGAGCACGCGGCGTCGGCCCGGCGCTTCGCCGCGTTCCTCCTGTCGCCGACCGCCCAGCAGTTCTTCGCCGACCAGACCTCGGAGTACCCGCTCATCGAGGGCGTGCAGCGGCGCGGCGAGCTCCCGCCGCTCTCGCGGGTCGAGGGCCTCGACGTGACCCTCGGCCGGCTGGGCGGCCAGCTGCGCTCCACGCTCCGACTGCTCGACGAGACCGGCTACACCGCGTGAGCCGGGGCCGCCGCCCGCCGCCCGCCCTGGCGCTCGCCGGGGTGGTGGTGGTCGCGCTGCTCTGCCTGCCCCTCGCCTACCTGGTCGTCCGCGCGGCGAGCGGGGGCGAGGCGGCGCTCGCCGTCCTCGAGCGCCCGCGGACCCTCGAGCTCATCGCCCGCACGGGCGCGCTGGTGGCCGCCACCACGGTCCTCGCCGTCCTCCTCGGCGTGCCGGCCGCCTGGCTGGTCACCCGCACCGACCTGCCCGGGCGCCGGACCTGGTCGGTCCTGCTCGCCCTGCCGCTCGCCCTCCCGAGCTACGTGCTCGCCCTCGCCCTGCTCGCCGTCGGCGGGCCCGGCGGCCCGTTCGGGCTGCCGTCCCTGGCCACCTTCTGGGGCGCGGTCGCCGCCCTCGCCTTCAGCACCTATCCCTACGTGTTCCTGCTCTGCGCCGCGGCGCTGCGGCGCGCCGACCCCGCCCTCGAGGACGCCGCCCGCGCCCTCGGGCGCTCGCCGGCCCAGGTCCTGCGGTCGGTCACCCTCCCGCTGCTGCGCCCGACGGTGGCGGCGGGCGCGCTGCTCGTCGCCCTGTACGTGCTCTCAGACTTCGGCGTCGTCTCGCTGATGCGCGTCGACGCGCTCACCCGCTCGATCTTCCTCCAGTACCGCTCCGCCTTCGACCGGACCCCGGCCGCGGTCCTTGGCCTGGTCCTCGTCCTCATCACCGCGCTCCTGCTCGCCGCCGAGG
>CALMNS010000628.1 GCA_937871635.1 uncultured Solirubrobacter sp. | reverse complement strand
TGCTCACCTGGCTCGTCCCCTCGCTCCTCCTGCTCGCCTACGCGCTGCCCCCGCGGATCGCCCAGGTCCGCCGGCTCACCGCCGGGGCGCGGGTCCTCGAGGCGACGGGGGCCGTCGGCGCGGAGCGACGCCGCCTGATCGCCCAGCGCGCCGCCTTCGGCCTCCCCTTCGGCGCGCTCCTGCGCCACACCCGCGACCCGCTCGGCGACCTCGAGGCGGGCCACTACGACGCCCTGGTCAATGCCGAGCTCGAGTCGGCGGGGCTGCGGCCGCGGTCCGGGTAGGCGTCCGGCGCGGCCTCGCCGTGACGCGCGGTGTCCGCAGGCCTGCGCGCGGCGAGGCGGCGGTGTCGGGGCCATCGGAAAATGGACACTCGTTGCTTCTCACCGAGAGGCAACGAGTGTCCATTTCTCGTCGCTTCCCCACCGACCCGCGCCCCGCGCCGGCGCCCGCTCAGCCCCCGGCGGCCTCGGCCCGCCGCAGGCCGCTGACCGCCCAGGCGGCGAAGACGACGAGGAGCCCGGCGCCGATGCCGTAGGCGAGGAGGCCGTCGATGGCGTCGCCGGAGATCAGCCCGCGGGCGGCCTCGATGAGCGGGGTGACCGGGTTGACCTGGGCGACGGCCTCCACCCAGCCCGACAGGAGCTCGACCGGGACGTAGACCGGCGCGAGGAAGAGGACGAGGAAGACCGGCATCTGCATCGCCGGGCCGGCCTGGATGGTCCGCGTCCGGAAGGCGACGCCCGCGGCGAAGAGCGTCGCGGTGAGGGAGAGGATCGCGGCGAGAAGGAGCATCCCGAACAGGTCGAGCGGGCCGCCGGTGACCTCCATGCCGGCGATCAGCGCGACCACGGTGAGCACCGTGATGACGATCGCCGCGCGGGTCAGCGCCACGAGCAGGTAGCCGGCCAGGATCGCCAGCCGGTTCGGCGCGGCGAGCATCATCCGCCGGGCGAAGCCGCTCTCGAAGTCCGAGGCGATCCCGAAGCCCGTGAAGACCCCGCCGAACGCGCTGGCCTGGAGCAGCACGAAGCAGAACTGGAAGGCCGTGTAGCCGGCCGGGAAGTCGAAGCCGGGGACGTCGCCGACGCTCGAGAGGCCGCCGGCGAACGCGGTGAAGAAGAACAGCGGGAAGATGATCGACGGCAGGAAGAAGGCCGGGTTGGTGAGGAAGTTGTGGATCGAGCGCCACCAGACGGCGCCCGTCACGTCGGCGAAGCGCCTCATCGGACCACCTGCGTCCGCAGGGCGCGGACCGCGCCGGCCAGCCCCACGCAGGTGACCGCCGCGGCGATCGCGAAGGCGACCGCCAGGGCCTGGCCGTCCCAGTCGAAGATGAACAGCGACCGGATCCCCTCCACCAGGTAGGAGACCGGGTTGTAGGTGGCCACCGTACGGAACCAGTCCTGCTCGATGAGCTCCCGCGGCAGCGAGGCGCTCGACAGGAAGAGCGCGACGAAGAAGAGCGGGAAGAAGCCCTGGACGGCCTCGGCCGAGCCCGAGCGCAGCCCGACGAAGGCGCCGAGCGACGCGAAGGCGAGGCCGATCAGGCCGAAGAGCACGAAGAGGACGACCACGCCGGCGACGCCCGTCTCCACCGTCACGCCGGCGATGAGGCCGACGACGAGGTAGACGACGCCGGAGAGGAGGGTCACCGCGAGGACGCCCGCGAGCTGGCCGACGAGCAGGGCCGTCCGGCGCATCGGGGTCATGGCCAGGCGCTTGAGGAAGCCAGACTCGACGTCCCGGGCGAGGTCCGTGCCCGAGTTCATCATCGAGAAGATCGCGCCCTGCATGAACGCGAAGGCCATCGCGAAGTCCACGTAGGAGTCCGACGGGAAGCCGGGGATCATCGTCGCCGCGTCGAGGCCGCTCGCGTTGATGGCCAGCAGGAACAGCGGGAAGATCACGGGCGGCACGATCTGCGCGGGCTGGCGCAGGGTGCGCAGCAGCGAGCGCCGCGCGATCTGGGCGACCTGGGCCGGCAGCGAGGGGACCGTGTTCACCGCGGCGACCCCGACCCCACCGGCTCGCGCTCCCCGGCCGGGCCGGCCGGCGGCGTCTCGGCGACCGCGGCGTGCTCTCCCGTCTCGTCCTCGCCCCCGAGCTTCTTGCCCGTCTTGGCCAGGAAGACGTCGTCGAGCGAGGGCGCGTGGAGCTGGAAGTCCGCGATGCGGACGCCCTCGGCGTCGAGGGAGCGGACGACCTCGGCCAGCGCGTCGTTGCCGCCCGTGAGCCGCACGGCGGCGGCGTTCGGCGGCGCCGGGGCGGCCTCGCCGAAGCGCGCGAGGACCTCCGCGGCGGCGTCCCGCTGGGCGATGTCGGCCGGCACGATCTCGAGCGCCGGGCGCCCGATCTGCGCCTTGAGCGCCTCGGGCGTGCCCTCGGCGACGATCCGGCCCGCGTCGATGATCCCGACGCGGTCGGCCAGCACGTCGGCCTCCTCGAGGTACTGGGTGGTGAGGAAGACCGTCGTGCCGTCCTCGCGGGCCAGGCGCGCCACCTCGTCCCACAGGTCGGAGCGGCTGCTCGGGTCCAGGCCCGTCGTCGGCTCGTCGAGGAAGAGCAGGCGGGGCCCGTGGACCAGCGCGAGCGCCAGGTCGAGGCGGCGCTTCATGCCGCCCGAGTAGCCGCCGACCTTGCGGTCGGCCGCGTCGGCGAGCCCGACCCGCTCGATGAGCTCCATCCCGCGCCGCTTGCGGTCCGCCTTCGGGACGCCCTGCAGCGCGGTCTGCAGCCGCATGTGCTCGCTCCCGGTGAGCAGCGGGTCCAGCGCGGCGTCCTGCAGGGCGACGCCAATCGAGGCGCGCACCTCGGCGGCGCCCGCGACGATGTCGTGCCCGGCCACGCGGGCGGTCCCGGCGGTCGGCGGCAGCAGGGTGGTGAGCATGAGCACGGTGGTCGACTTGCCGGCGCCGTTGGGCCCGAGGAACCCGTAGATCTCGCCCGGGGCCACGGCGAAGTCGATCCCGTCGACCGCCCGCGGGCCCTTCTTGAACTCGCGGACGAGGCCTTCGACCTCGATGCCGTTGTCGCGGTGGCTGGTGCTCATGGCGAAGCAGGTAACCAGAGATATTTGAGGCTGTCAACCTTTGCGGAATGCTACCTTTGCGGCGTGCCAACTTCTGACGCGGCGCAGGAGGCGTGGGGCCTGTTCTGGCGGATCTTCAGCGAGGACAAGCCGCGGCGGTCGCAGATCCTCGCCGAGCTGGAGATCACGCCGATGCAGGCCCAGGCGCTGCAGGGACTCGAGCCGGGCGTCCCGCTCCCGATGAGCGCGCTGGCCGGCGCGCTGTACTGCGATCCCTCCAACGTGACCGGGGTGGCCGACCGCCTCGAGAGCGCCGGCCTCGTCGAGCGCCGCCCCGCGGCCCACGACCGGCGCGTCAAGGCGCTCCTGCTCACGGACGAGGGCGAGCGCGCGCGCGAGCGCATCCGGACCTCCATGAGCGTCCCGCCCCCTGCCCTTGCCGCGCTGCCCGACGAGGACGCGCAGGCGCTCTGCGCCATCCTGCGCCGCGCCGTCGAGGCGGAGGCGGCTACGACACCGCGCTGAGCGGCCGCTCGCCGGGCCCGACGTACTTCGCGCTCGGCCGGATGAGCCGGGCCTCGCGCTTCTGCTCGAGGATGTGCGCCGACCAGCCCGCGACTCGGGCGCAGGTGAACATCGAGGTGAACATGTCGGCGGGGACGTCGGCGTGGTCGAGGACCACCGCGGACCAGAACTCGACGTTCGTGGCCAGCACGCGGTCCGGGCGGCGGGCCTTGAGCTCGGCCAGCGCCGCCTGCTCGAGCGCCTCGGCGACCTCGTAGCGCTTGGAGCCGACCTCCTTGGAGGTGCGGCGCAGGACGCGGGCCCGCGGGTCCTCGGCGCGGTAGACCCGGTGGCCGAACCCCATGAGCCGCTCGCCGGAGTCCAGCGCCTTCTTGACCCACGCCTCGGCGTCGCCCTCGCGCTCGACCGCGTCGAGCATCCTCAGGACGCGGCTGGGCGCGCCGCCGTGCAGCGGGCCGCTCAGCGCGCCCACCGCCCCCGAGAGTGCCGCGGCGACGTCCGCGCCGGTCGAGGCGATCACGCGCGCGGTGAAGGTCGAGGCGTTCATCCCGTGCTCGGCGGCGGAGATCCAGTAGGCGTCGATCGCCTTGACGTGCTTGGGGTCGGCCTCGCCGCGCCAGCGCAGCAGGAAGCGCTCGGGGATCGAGGTCGCCTGGTCGATCTCGCGCTGCGGGACGGGCGGGCGGCCGGCGCCGCGGGCAGACTGGGCGACGAAGGAGAGCGCCATGACCGACGCGCGGGCGAGCTGCTCGCGCGCCTGCTCGTCGGTGATGTCGATGACGGCCTCGAAGCCCCATTCCGGGCTGAGGAGCGCGAGCGCCGACTGCACGTCGACGCGCGGGTCGCCCGAGCGGAAGGCGAGGGCGTGCGGCTCGGCAGGCGGCAGGCCCGGCTCGAGCGTGCCGTCGACGAGCAGGCCCCAGACCTGCTCGAAGGGGACCTTGCCGACCAGGTCCTCGATGTCGACGCCGCGGTAGCGCAGCGCGCCGCCCTCCTTGTCGGGCTCGGCGATCTCGGTGGCGAAGGCGATGACGCCCTCGAGGCCGGACTGGACTCCATCAGTGCTCACGCGGGAACTCCTTCGACAGGCGGTGGGACGGCAGCGGTGCGGGCGAGCCTCAGACGCCGGGCCTCGAGCCGGCCCTCCTCCTCCGGCTCGAGCGGGGCGAGCACAAGCCACCCGGCCAGCGGGATGAGGCTGAGGACGGCGAAGGCGACGGGCCAGGAGGCGAAGGAGACGAGGGCGCCGAAGCCGACGCCGATCACGAGCCCGGGCAGGCGGACGACGGTCCCCTGCAGCCCGAGCGCCGTCCCGGCCCGCTCGCGACCCGCCAGCTCGGCGACGCCGGCGATCAGGAGCCCGTTCCAGCTCATGGAGAGGGTGCCGGCGACGAGCAGCGC
>CALMNS010000627.1 GCA_937871635.1 uncultured Solirubrobacter sp. | reverse complement strand
GAACCGCACGGCGTCGATCGGCTCGCGCGTCCCGCCCGCGGTGACGAGGACCCGCAGCCCCGACCACCCGCCCTCGCCGCGGTCGCCGCGCATCCGTCGCTCGCAGGCGGCGAGCAGCTCGGGGGGCTCCGGGAGCCGCCCGACCCCCCACTCCCCCAGCGACCCGAGCGCGCCCGTGCCGGGCTCGAGCACCTCGACCCCGCGGGAGCGGAGCGTCGCGAGGTTGGCCTGGGTGGCCGGGTGCTCCCACATCGCGTCGTTCATCGCCGGGGCGACGATCGGCGGCGTGCGGGCGGCGAGCGCCGCGGCGGTGAGGAGGTTGTCGGCCTGCCCGTGGGCGAGCTTGGCCAGCGTGTTCGCCGACGCGGGCGCGACGACGAAGACGTCCGCGTTGGCCACGAGCTGGAGGTGCGAGAGCGGGTCGTGACCCGGCGCGACCTGGTCGGGGAAGGCGCCGCGGGCCGGGTCGCGCTCCCACTCCGAGGTCAGGACGGGCGCGCCGGTGACGGTGGCGAAGGTGAGCGGCCCCACGAAGCGGGTGGCCCCTTCGGTCTGGATGACGCGGACCGCGTGGCCCGCCTTCACCGCGAGCCGCGCGAGCTCGACGGCCTTGTACGCCGCGATCCCCCCGGTGACGCCGAGCAGGATCCGCCCCACGACGACGTCCCTCAGGTCAGACCGAGGTCCGCTAGCTCTGGTTGCCCGAGCGGTAGCGGTAGCTGATCTTGCCCGCCGCCGTCTCCTCGAGGGCGATCGTCAGGTAGTTCTTGGAGCCCGTGTCGATCATCGGGGGCGGGAACTCCTCGAACGTGCCCTCGCCGAGGTTGTGGTAGTAGGAGTTGATCTGCCGGGCGCGCTTGGCGGCCACGATCACGCTCGCGTACGGGGAGTCGACGTTCTCGAGCAGGCGGTCCACGCGCGGGGAGATCATCGCTCGAGTGTAGCCGTGCGCACGATCTCCGAGAGGGCGTCCACCGCGTCGTCGAGATCGTCGTTGACCACCACGTGCGGGAACTCGGCCTGCGCCTCGAGCTCGCGGCGGGCGGTGGCCAGCCGGGCCTCGACCTGGTCGGGCGCGTCGGTGGCCCGGCCCTCGAGGCGCGAGCGCAGCGCGGCCTCGGACGGGGGCGCGATGAAGATGCGCACCGCCTCGGGCATCGCCTCGGCGACCTGGCGGGCGCCCTGGATCTCGATCTCGAGGACGACGGGCACGCCGGAGCGCGTGCGCTGCTCGAGCTCAGAGCGCAGGGTCCCGTACCGGCGCCCCGAGTAGCTCGCGTGCTCGACGAAGTCCCCGGCCTCGACCCGGTGGTCGAACTCGGGGTCCGACAGGAAGTGGTAGTCGACGCCGTCCGTCTCCCCCGCGCGCGGGCGCCGGGTGGTGACCGACACGGAGAGCTCGAGCTCCGGGATGCGCTCGAGGAGCCGGCGGATGAGGGTGCCCTTGCCGACGCCCGACGGGCCGGTGATCACGAACACGCGGGACAGACGAATCAGGGGGCGGGTGGCTGAACGGGCCGGGGGTCCCCTATCTCCGGAGCATGGAGACCAGCTCCGTGCGCTGGCGCTGCGAGAGACCGCCGATCGTCTTGCTCGGCGAGATGCGGCAGGACACGAGGACCTTGTTGACCTTGACCCGGCCGTACTTGGGCACGGCGAGCAGCATGTCGAACACCTTCGCCGTCTCCACGTACTCCGGGGGCTCGAGCAGCAGGTCGTGGATGTTGGTGCGCCCCGCCTTGAGATCGCGCTTCAGCGTGGCGCGACGCGTCCGGATCTCGTTCGCCCGCTGCAGCGCGTCCATGCGCTGCACGAGAGAGCGCTCAGGCGCGGCCACCGCAGGCTTGGCGGGAGACTTGGTGGCTGACGACATGGGGCGCGAGTCTACATAGCGCGGCGGGCCGATCAACCGGAAGCGCCCCAATTCACCTCCACCTCAACTCGAGGTGGAGCCGCCTCTAGCACGCTTGAGTCTTTTCGTGTGCGTTTGCAGGCGTTTTGCTAGCGCGCGATGTGCTATGAGGCCGCCGGGAACCGCGCGTACGCGGGGCTTTCCCGGTTCAGCGCCGCGAGCTCGGCGGCCACCCGGGCGCCCGCCAGCGGATCGCGGAAGGACTCCGTCCCGACCGCCACCACGGTCGCCCCGGCGGACAGGAGGTCGCGGGCGTGGCGCCCGGTCTGGACGCCGCCCATGCCCACGATGGGCAGCGCGACCCGCGCGCGGACCTCGGCGACCTGGGCG
>CALMNS010000626.1:8775-9737 GCA_937871635.1 uncultured Solirubrobacter sp. | reverse complement strand
ACCGCCAAGCGCCGCGCGCTCAACGTCCTGCGCTCGCAGGGCGTCGAGGCGCGCCACCTCCCGCTGCTCGTCGAGCCGGCGCAGGTACTCGCGCTGGGAGTCCCGGCCGCCGAGCGGGCCGCCCGTGGTCAACAGCAGCTCCCCGCCCGACAGCCAGGGCGTCGGGTCCTCGAGCTCTGAGCTGTGCGCCCAGCGCACCACGCGCCCGAGGCCCGCCGCGCCGGCGACGGACCGGACGTCGAGGTCCGCGGCGAGGTCGCCCAGGGCGAGCAACTAGTGGTTCCGTCCGGAAATTCGGCCCGGCTCCGGCGTATGTCCGGAGGGGGCCACTAGAGCCCGAGACGCTCCGACGCCTCTTCGAGCACCGGGCGCAGCACGCCCTCGATCTCGGCGAAGTCGTCGGGGCCGGCGATCAGCGGCGGGGAGAGCTGGATGACCGGGTCGCCGCGGTCGTCGGCCCGGCAGATCAGCCCGCGCGAGAAGAGCTCGCCGGTCATGAACCCGCGCAGGAGCCATTCGGCCTCGTCGCTGGAGAAGGTCTGCTTCGTCTCGCGATCCTTGACGAGCTCGATCGCCCGGAAGTAGCCCATGCCGCGCACGTCGCCGACGATCGGGATGTCGCGCAGGCCCTCGAGCATCGCCGCGAACCCGTCCTCGTTGGCCCGCACGTTCTCGAGGATCCCCTCGTTCTCGAACACCGCGATGTTGGCCAGCGCGACGGCGCTCGACATCGGGTGGCCGCCGAAGGTGATCCCGTGGGCGAAGGACTTCTTGTCGGCCGTGAACGGCTCGTAGAGCCGGTCGGAGACGATGGCCGCCCCCATCGGCGCGTAGGAGGAGGTGATCCCCTTGGCGGTGGTGATGATGTCGGGCTGGTAGTCGAGCCGCTCGGCGCCGAAGTAGGTCCCCAGCCGGCCCCACGAGCAGATCACCTCGTCGGAGATGAAGACGACGTTGTACTC
>CALMNS010000626.1:0-8765 GCA_937871635.1 uncultured Solirubrobacter sp. | reverse complement strand
TCGCAGATCTCGCGCACGCGCTGGAAGTAGCCCTCCGGCGGCGTGAAGCAGCCGCCCGAGTTCTGGACGGGCTCGAGGATCACCGCGCTCACCGTGTCGGGGCCTTCGAACTCGATCCGGTCGGCGATCGTCTCGGCCAGGGTGTCGGCGGTCATCCCCGGGGCGGGGCGGTAGAGGTTCGTGTTCGGGACGTGCGCCGAGCCGGGGAAGATCGGCTCGAAGGGCTTGCGGGCATCGGGGATGCCGGTGACCGACAGGGCGCCCATCGTCGTCCCGTGGTAGGCGAGGTTGCGCGAGACGACCTTGTACTTGCCCGGGTTGCCGGTCAGCTTGTGGTACTGGCGGCAGAGCTTGAGCGCGGACTCGACCGCCTCGGAGCCGCCGCTCGTGAAGAAGACGCGGTTGAGGTCCCCGGGGGAGAGCGACGCGATCTTCGCCGCCAGCTCGATGGACTTGGGGTGCGCGTAGGACCAGTTCGTGAAGAAGCCGAGCTCCTTGGCCTGGTCGGCGCCGGCCTGGGCGACGTCGGCCCGGCCGTGGCCGATGTTGACGCAGAAGAGCGCGGCGAGCCCGTCGAAGTAGCGCTTGCCGTGCTCGTCGAAGACGTGGCACCCCTCGCCGCGGACGATGATCGGCACCTCGGCGTCGTCGTAGGCGCCCATCCGCGTGAAGTGCATCCACAGATGGCGCTTGGCGAGCTCCTGGAGGTCCGACTGCCCCTCCGCGCTGCCCGTGGTTACCGCCTGGTCCTCGACTGCGGCCATCCGACCCTCCCCTCAACACTCCGTTTCGGCACATCGCACCTGCCGCTTCGGACAACCTTACGGGGCCGTGACCGGGCACGCAAGCGCCGCACCGCGGTTGACGCGGCGTCCCTTGGCAAGGGGCCACGATCCGCCGCTCGGGTCGTCGCGCGCACCACGGGGCGGATCGGAGCCCCCAGCGGGGCCACGATCCGCTCCTCGCGGCGTCGCGCAGCTAGGCGTTCGCCGCGGCCGCGCGGACGGGCGGCGGGACCAGCAGAGCAGCGACGACCACCATGACGAAGGCCAGCACCTGGACCGTGATGCCCAGCGCGTCGCCCGGCATCGGGTCGCCGAAGACGACGATCCCGCCGACGATGCACGAGACGTTGGCGGCGGTGGAGGTCGCGGCGATGACCGGCACCGCCTGGCCCTCCTGCATCCCGCGGGCGCTGGCGTAGAAGGCGATCACCGAGGCGACGGCGGCGACCAGCAGCCAGGGCGAGAGGAGGATGGCGCCCACGCCGCCGAGCCCGGTCAGCGCCTTGATCGCCACGTCGGAGACGCCGAACAGGACACCCGAGGCGGCGCCCAGGAGCAGCCCGTGGTGGTGGCTCGGCAGCCCGATGTGCGGGCCGGAAATCAGCAGGGCGCCCAGCACGAGCAGGCTCGCCTCGAAGGCGATCATCCCGCCGAGGTGGAAGGAGGCGTGCGAGCCCGAGTTGGCCGGGAGGGTGACGACGAGGAGGACGAGCCCGACGGCGGTCAGCCCGACGCCCGCCCACTGCCGGCGCGTGACCCGGAAGCCGAACATGCGTTCGGCGAGGACGGCGAGGACGACGACCCCGGTGGACAGGACGGCCTGGACGACCGAGAGCGGGGCGAAGATGAGGGCGACCACGTGGAGGGAGAACGCCCCCGCCGCGATGGCCATCCCGAGGGCGAAGTACTTCGAGGCGAACAGCGCCCGGCCCGACCGCAGCGGGTGCCGGACGCTTACGGTCGGCGCACGGTTGGCGCCTCGGTGCTTGTACAGAAATGCGAGCTGCGTCGCCACCGCGCAGGCGGCGGCGAGCAGGATGCCGAGGTTCAGCGCCATGTGCACCTCAACATCGGAACCCGCACTGAAGTCTTGATAAACCGGGCGCGTGCCCGGGTCAGCCGTCCAGCCACCGCTCCTCCTCGTAGACGTGGACGGCGTCCTCTCACTGTTCGGCTTTCCCGCCGACCGTCCTCCACCCGGATCCTTGACCTTCGTCGACGGGCTACCCCACTGGATCGGGAAAGAGGCCGGAACTTGGCTCATTCGCCTCCGCCGGGTCTTCGAGCCGGTCTGGTGCACCGGGTGGGAGGACCGGGCGCCCGAGCACCTCCCGCGCCTGCTCGGGCTCACCGGCGAGCCCTATCCGCACCTGACCTTCGCGCCGTCGGCGCGGCACTGGAAGCTCGACGCCATCGACGCCCACGCCGGCCCGGCCCGGCCGGTCGCCTGGGTCGACGACGGCCACGACGCGCGGACGGCGCAGTGGGCCGCCGAGCGCCCCGGCCCGACGCTCCTGGTCACCACCGATCCCGCCGTCGGGCTCACCGAGGCGCAGGTCGAGCGCCTCGAGGCGTGGGCGCGGTCGCTCGCCTGAGTCCGGCCGCCGGGGGGCGGGTCGCTTAAGGGTTGCGCCCGGCGACCGATATCGCGAGTGATGAAGGCGAGCGAACTCAGCGACGGAGCAGCACTTCCGGGACCGACGGAGTCGCAGCACGTCCCCGACGAGGTCCGGCCGCGGTCGCCCGAGCGGATCCCGGCACCGTCCCTCGTCGACGAGCAGCTCCGCCCCGACCGCTCGCTCTCCAGCCGCCGCTCGGCCATCCTGCGCCACACCCTCGGCGTGGCCGACGTGGCCGCGGGCGCGTCGGCCGGCCTCTTCGTGGGGGCCGTGACCGGGCTCGACGCCGCCCCCGCCCTGGGCTTCGCGGCGATCGCGGCCGTCACCTGGCCGCTGCTCCTCTTCGTCTGCGGGTCCTACACCGTGCGCGGCCTGGGGTCGTGGGCGAGCGGCATCGGGGAGCTCGGCCGGCTGCTGTCCGTCGCCCTCGCCTTCGCCTGGCTCCTGCTCGCGCCGGCCGTCGCCGTCGGCCTCGACGCCCCGCTCGTCACCGCGCTGGCCAGCGCCGGGGTGACCGCCGGGCTGGCGATCGCCAGCCGTGCGCTGACCCGTGGCGTGCTCCACCAGATGTCCGGCCTGCGCCAGCAGACGATCATCATCGGCTCCGGCGTGGTCGCCGCCCAGCTCATCCGGCGCCTGCGCACCCAGCGCCAGTTCGGGCTCGACCCGGTGGGGATCCTCGACGACGACCCCCACCACGTCGAGTCGCTCGACCTCCCCACCCTCGGGCGGCTGGAGGACCTGCCGACCGTCCTCGACACCCACCGCGTCGACCGCGTGATGATCGCCTTCTCGCGCGCCGACCACAACCAGCTGCTCGAGTCGATCCGCGTCTGCCGGGTCCGGCGGGTGGCCGTGGACGTGATCCCGCGCCTCTTCGAGTTCCTCGAGGGGGCCCGCGGCCTCGACCAGATCGGCGGGCTTCCCGTCCTCTCGATCGGCGCGCCCCGCCTGTCGCGCTCCTCGCGGGCCGCCAAGCGGGCACTCGACATCGCGGTCTCCTTCACCGCCCTGGTCCTCCTCTCGCCGATCCTCGCCGTCCTGGCAGTCGCCGTGAAGGCGGAGTCGCGCGGCACCGTGCTCTTCCGCCAGGCCCGCGCCGGCCGCGACGGGAGCGTCTTCAGCCTCATCAAGTTCCGCTCGATGTACGCCGACGCCGAGGCCCGCAAGGTCGACCTGGCCGCCGCCAACGACCTCGGCGACGGCGTCATGTTCAAGATCCACGACGATCCGCGGATCAGCCGCGTCGGCCGCGTGCTGCGCAAGCTCTCACTGGACGAGCTCCCGCAGCTCGTCAACGTCCTGCGCGGGGAGATGAGCCTCGTCGGCCCCCGCCCGCTCATCCTCCCCGAGAGCCAGGCGCTCGGCGAGGGGTGGCACGCGCGCCGGCTCGACCTGCGGCCGGGGATCACCGGGCCCTGGCAGATCTCGGGGCGCTCGGACGTCTCCGTGCACGACATGGTCCGGCTCGACTTCCAGTACGTCACCGCGTGGTCCCTGTCCCGGGACATCGAGATCCTGCTCGCCACGCTGCCCGTGGTCCTCACGGGCCGCGGCGCCTACTAGAGCGCTACGCCACCTCGCCCAGGTCGGCCGGGGCGCCGTCCTGCAGCGCCGCGAGCCGGTGGACGGGGCCGCGCGAGGCCGGGTAGAGCTCGCGGTAGGCGCCGTAGAGCTCGTCGTAGATCGCCCGGTGCTCGGGGCGCGGCTCGAGCTCGGTGGAGACCTGCGACCAGTCCGTGTCCGGGGCGACCAGCCCGGTCCCGATGCCGGCCAGCAGGGCGTCCCCGTAGGACGCGCCGATGGTCTGGTCGGGGAGCTGCTGCGGGCGGTCGAGCACATCGGTGACGATCTGCGTCCAGAGCCCGCCCTGGGTCCCGCCGCCCACCGCGACGAGCCGCGCGGGCGCGCCCGACGCCTCGTCGAAGGACTCGAGGATGTGGCGGATGCCGAACGCGATGCCCTCGTAGACGGCGCGGAAGAGGTGCCCGCGGCGGTGGCGCAGGGTGAGGCCGGCGACCACGCCGCGGGCGCTGGGGTCGAAGATCGGCGTCCGCTCGCCCGCGAAGTAGGGCAGGACGAGCAGCCCGTCGGCGCCCGGGCCGGTCTCGGCCGCCTCGGCCACGAGCCGGTCGAAGGGCGCGCCGCCGGTGAGCTCCTGCACCCAGGTCGTCAGCGAGCCCGACGTGGCCATCCCGGCCGCCAGCGTGTAGGACCCGGGGTCGACGCCCGCGGTCGTCCACAGCCCTGGGTGGGTCGTCATGCCGTCGAGCACCTCGACGAAGAACATCGTCGAGCCGTACATGAGCATCAGGTCGCCCGAGCGGCGCACGCCGGCCGAGAAGGCCTCCGCCCAGGCGTCGACCGTCCCGGCGCAGACCGGCAGCCCCTCGGGCAGCCCGCACGCCGCGGCGGCCACGGCGTGCAGCGCCCCGACCACCTCCCCGGACCAGGCCAGGCGGGGCAGCGCCAGGCCGGGTGCCACCTCCTCGGCCCACGCCGCGTTCCACGCGTTCGCGGCCAGGTCGTAGAGGGGATCGCACTGCGACGCGGTGTGGTGGTCGAGCACGTACTCGCCGGTGAGCCGGGCGATCACGAACGAGTGCGCGCTGTACCAGCGCCGCGTCCGCTCCCAGACGTCGGGCTCGTTGCGCCGCACCCACAGCAGCTTGGGGCCCACCGCCTGGGTGGAGAGCTCCTTGCCGCAGCGCCGCAGGATCTCCTCCTCGCCGAACCGCGCGGTGAGCTCCTCGATCTCCGCGGTGGCCCGCATGTCGATCCCGTAGAGGATCCCCTGGCGCAGGGGGCGCGCGTCGGCGTCGGCCATCAGCAGGCAGGGCCCCAGCCCGGAGACGCAGAGCCCGGCGATCGGCCCGTCGGTGGCCTGCGCTCCCAGCTCGCGGGCGACCGCGACGAAGTCGCCCCACCAGTCGCGCTCGGCGTCCATCTCCGCCCAGCCCGAGCGCGGGAGCGTCATCGCGTGCGACCGCGACGCGGTGGCCACGATGGTCCCGTCGGGACGGGCGAGCACCCCTTTGGTGCTGCCCGTCCCCATGTCGACGCCCAGGAGGTACTCGCTCACAAACGCGAGCGTATTCGGTCAGGCCCGGCCGGAGGAGGCGCGCGACCGGCGCGCGACGGAGTCGAGGCCGACGGCCAGCAGGAGCACCGCGCCCGTGACCATGAACCGGTAGGAGGAGTCGAGGCTGAGCAGGGTCAGCCCGTTGGAGATCGACTGGATGACGAGGATCCCCAGCAGCGCGGCGAACGCCGAGCCGCGGCCGCCGAACAGCGAGGTGCCCCCGATGACCGCCGCGGCGATCGCGTTGAGGTTGACGTCGCCGCCGCCCGACTGCTGGTTGGCGGCAGCCAGGCGCGCGGCGGCCAGGACGCCGCCGACCGCCGCCAGCGTCGTGCACAGCACGAACGCCGACGCGTAGACCCGCCGCACGTTGATGCCCGCGCGGCGCGCCGCCTCGGCGTTGCCGCCGACCGCGAAGAGCGACTTGCCGAACTTCGTCCGCGTGAGCACGTAGTGCATGACGAGGACGAGAGCCAGGAAGAAGACGAACATGTAGCCGATGCCGCGCGAGTCGTTCAGGTAGGCCACGAAGGCCCCCACCAGCACGATGAGCGCGATCGAGCGGACCGCGAGCGAGACGGTCGACTGCGCCGACAGCGACGCCTTGCGGCGGGCCTGCGCGCGGGCGAAGCCGGTCGCGAAGAGCCCGATCCCGCCGGCCAGCACCAGCGCGTAGGACAGCCAGTCGGGCATGAACTGCAGCTGGGCGAACTTCACCAGGGCCGAGTCGAACGGCAGGTTGATGGCGCCCTTGGTCCCGAGCACGGCGAGCTGCAGGCCGGCGAAGGCCAGCAGGCCCGCCAGCGAGATGACGAACGACGGCACCCCGATCCGGTTGAAGATCTGCCCGTAGAGCAGCCCGATGAGCACGCCGGAGCCGACCGCGACGGCGATCGCCAGCACCACGGACTGGCCGCGGTCGACGTAGAAGACGGCCAGCAGCGCGGCGGACAGCCCGCTGATCGAGCCGACGGACAGGTCGATCTCCGCCACCAGGAGGACGAAGACGATCCCGAGCGCGATGACCCCGACGGGCACGCACTCGAGCAGCAGGTTCTCGAGGTTGGCCGCCGAGAGGAACTGCGAGTTGAGCGACTGCAGGACCACGGCGATGATGACGAGCCCGGCCACGACGGGGATGACCCCGAGGTCGCCGCCGCGCACCCGGCTGCCGAGGCCGGCCAGGGCGCCCTTGAGGCCGCCCGCGCCCTGGGAGAGGCGCTCGTCCTGCAGGTCGGTGGCGACCCGGGCCGCGGTGGGCTCCGTCGCCGGCTCGACGTCGGTACCGCTCATGCCGGCTCCCCCTTCGCGATCGCGCCCCGCCGCGCCGAGCGCTGCGTGACCACGTTGTCGCTGGCTCCCGTGATGGCGGCCACGAGCTCCTCGGAGGAGACGTCGCTCACCCTGAACACGCCGTTGTTGCGCCCCAGGCGCAACACGGCGACCCGGTCGGCCACCGCCTGCACGTCGGCCATGTTGTGGCTGATCATGATCACCCCGAAGCCGCGCTCGCGCAGGCGCTCGATGAGGTTGAGCACCTCCGCCGTCTGGGCGACGCCCAGCGCCGCGGTGGGCTCGTCGAGCATGACGATCTTCGGGTCGCCCAAGAGCGACCGCGCGATGGCCACGGTCTGGCGCTGGCCGCCCGACAGGGAGGCCACCGGGATGCGGACGGTGGGGATCTTCGCCGAGAGCTCGCGGAGCAGCTCCCAGGACTTGACCTCCATCGCCACCTCGTCGAGCCGCGCCGGCCCGATCTCCTGACCGAGGAAGAGGTTCTCGACCACGTTGAGGTTCTCGCACAGCGCGAGGTCCTGGAACACGGTGGCGATGCCCAGGCGCTGGGCGTCGGCGGGCGTCGAGATCGTCACCTCGGACCCCTCGAAGGTGATGGTCCCCGAGGTCGGCGCGTGGACCCCGGAGAGCACCTTGACCAGCGTGGACTTGCCCGCGCCGTTGTCGCCGACGATGGCGACCACCTCGCCGCGGGCGACGTCGAGGTCGACGTCGGTCAGCGCGGCCACCGCGCCGAACGTCTTGGTGATGCCCCGGAGGGACAGGACGTGGCCTGTCCCCCCGGTGCGGTCCTGCTCCATGACGGGCGCCGTGGCCATGGGACTAGTTGATCCCCAGCTTGGCGCAGTCGTCGGCGTACTCCTTCGTGCAGATGTCCTCCGCCTTGAGCTCGCCCGACTCGATCAGGTCCTTCTTGACCGTCTCCGCGGTGACCACCTTGGGGATGAACAGCTTGGACGGCGCGTCGAACAGCGTCGTCTCGCCCTTGGGCTTCTCGCCCTTGGCGAAGGCGTAGGCGATCTCCGCCGCCGCGCCGGCCACGATCTTGATCGGCTTGGAGATCGTGTTGTACTGGTCGCCGGCCACGATCCGCTGGGCGGCCGCGAGCTCGGCGTCGTTGCCCGAGACGGGCGGGACGGGGGCGTCGGCCGCCTTGAACGCGGAGATCGCGCCGCCGCCCGTGCCGTCGTTGGCCGCCACCACCCCGTCGATCTGGTCGCCGAACCGGGTGATCTGGCCGCTGACCCAGTCCTGGGCCTTGGCGGGCGTCCAGTCGGGCGTGTCGTACTCGGCGAGCAGCTTGAGGCCGGACGGGTCGACCGCCTCGTGCATGCCCTTCTTGATCAGGCCGGCGGCCGCGTCGGTCGGCGAGCCGTTGACCTGGAGGAGGCCGCCGTTCGGGTTCTCCTCCTTGACCTTCTCGACCAGCGACTCCGCGAACGCCTTGCCCAGCTTCTGGTTGTCGAAGGAGACGTAGTAGTCCGGCGGGGCCTTCGGGATCGGGCGGTCGTAGGCGATGATCGGGATGCCCTGCGCCTTGGCCTTCTGGACGCTCGAGGCGGCCGCGGCCGAGTCGACCGGGTCGAGCACGATCGCCTTGACGCCCTGCGCCATGGCCGAATCGACCTGCTGCTGCTGCTTGGCGGCGTCGGCGTCGGCGTTCTGGTAGAGGACCGAGCAGCCCGCGCAGATCTCCTTGAGCCGCTTCTCGAAGAGCGGCTTGTCGGCGAGCTCGTAGCGGGTGGAGGCGGTGTCGGGCATGAGGAACGCGATCTTCGCCTTGGCGGCGCCTCCGCCGCCGGCGCCCCCGCCGCCTCCTTCGTCCGAGCCGCAGCCCGCGGCCAGCAGGGCCACGGCGGCGACGGCCGAGATACGGGTACGAGCTGAGTTCACTGCATGCTCCTTGGTAGGGGTCATTCGGGGATCAGCGAGACCTTGATCGAGCTCGAGCCGTCCTCGACGAGCTCGAGGCCGTCCATGAAC
>CALMNS010000625.1 GCA_937871635.1 uncultured Solirubrobacter sp. | reverse complement strand
CTACACCGCCGAGATCATGGCCACCGAGGCGGTCCACCGTGCCCTCGCCCTGCAGTCGCTGGGCAAGCTCGGCAACGACCGCGCGTACGCCAAGTTCCGGCAGCCCGAGCAGGTCCCCGGCCTGCCCACCACCGGCCAGCCCGGTTTCGCAAGGATCACGGACGCCGTCACCGTCCTTGAGTCTGCGGGCTTCGGCTTCGGCAAGCCCGGCAGCATGCCGGGCACGGCGTTCCAGTACGGCGAGGTGGCCGCCCGCACCCCCACGGACCCGGACGTCAACACGATCACGATCAACTAGACGACCAACAGACCAGACAGGCGGCGCGACGAGTCAGGAGACGCGCCGCGCCGCGATGCCCATGGTCGCGGGCCCGCCGTGATCGCCAGCACGCCCCCTCGTCCGTACGATGCGGGACGCCGAATCGACAACGTCTCGCGCCTCTCTAGTCCCGGTCATGGTCTACCGGATGCTTCCGGCCGACGCCTTGAAGCCGCGTTCGCGAGCGCCTGCGGCGGCCCGTGGTCGCTGCCGCCGGTGATTGCCACGGCGGCTCCCGTGGCCAGGGCGGGATGCCCACGGATTCCGTCGCCGGCAGCCACATGACGACGGGAGAAGCTCACGGCTCGTCAGAGACCTGCCGGTCGGTCGTCTCGATGCGCATCGCGCGTGTCAGTCCGCCTCCGAGGACGTGCTCCTCGGTGCCGAAGCGGACGGTCAAGGGGCCGTCAAACGGTTGACGGTCGACGACCTCGAGCTCGCCCCCGAGGGCGATGCCGCGTCCGTCGAGGTAGCGCAGCATCTCGGGGTCGGCGTCGGACACGCGCACGAAGCGGCCGCGTTCGCCGACCTGCAGGTCCGCCAGGTTGCGGGTCGTGCCTTCGTCGATGACGAGGTCGGCGTCTGGGATCGGGTCCCCGTGCGGGTCGTGGGTCGGGTTGCCGAGCTTGGCGACGATCCGTGCCTGGAGGTCCTCGGAGATGACGTGCTCGAGCGCCTCGGCCTCTTGGTGCACCCGGTCCCAGGGGACGCCGAGGTGCTCGGCGAGGTAGAGCTCGAGCAGCCGGTGGTGGCGCATGACCGACAGGGCCACGCGCTCCCCTTCCGGGGTGAGGCGGACGCCGTGGTAGGGCTCGTGCTCTGCCAGCCCTCGCTCGGCGAGCCGCTTGATCGTCCCCGAGACGGCTCCGGCGCTCACGCCGAGGCGCTCCGCGAGCGCGTTGGTCGAGACCGTCCCGTCACCGCGCCGCCCGAGCGCGTAGATCGCCTTGGCGTAGTCCTCGATGGCCTCCGAGGGCCGCGGCTCGCGGACGGCGGCCATCATCACGTGCTCAGGAGGAGGCCGGTCAGGTAGAGGACGGCGACACCGGTGAGGATCCCGCCGACGCTCGCGGGGTACAGGGCGCGGCCGGCACGGTCGCGGATGGCGGGGACGAGCTGCACGATGACCTGGACGATGGCGCCGATCCCCGCCCCGATCAAGAGGGCGGCGAGCTCGGGGTTGTACGCCGACGCGCCGATGAAGGCGCCGAGGATCGCCGGAGCGCCGGCGATGAGCCCGAGCGCCGCGAGGCGGGCCGGCGATGGGTGCCGATGCGCACTCAAGGGAGCGACGATGGCCAGCCCTTCGGTGGTGTTGTGCAACGCGAAGCCGAACACCAGGAAAGCGCCGAGCGCCAGCTCGCCGATGGCGTAGGCGGAGCCGATCGCCAGTCCCTCGCCGAGGTTGTGCAGGCCGATCCCGATCGCGATGAGCAGCGCGAGCTGGAAGGGGCTCGCTCCGGTCGTCCGGGCTCGCTCGCTGCGCGCCCGCAGGAACCGGTCGAGTGCGACGAGGCCGAGGTAGGCGGCGCCCGCGCCGATGAACAGGAGCTTCGCGCCGCCGAAGGCGCCCGTCCCGGCCTCGGCGATCTCGGTGCCTTCGAGGTAGGCGTCGGCGGCGAGGAACCCGAGGAGCCCGACGGTGACCGCCATGAAGAAGCGGATCCAGTGCTCGCGCACGCGGCGCAGCAGGGGCAGGAAGAGCATGCCGAGCGCGACGGGGATGACCCCGACGTAGACGCCGAGCAGGGCCATCAGCCCGTAGAAGCCGCCGTCCGCCGACGGGGTCTCCACGGCGACGGGGATCTCGTGCTCCGTGGTGGCGCCGGTCGCGCTGACCACGGTGACCAGGTACGGCGAGTCGGCCTGCCAGGGATAGTCCAAGGTGAGCGTCTCGGCCGCGCGACGGCCGATCGTCGCGCCGGTCGTGCGATAGTCGACGTAGGTGTCGTTGACGAACACCTGGCCGACGGTGACGGCGTCGGGTCCCATGTTACGCACGGTGAGCTCGATCTCGCCCGGGCGCAGGACGGTGCGCTCGACGGCGATCTCCTCCACCGGCGGGCCGAGCCGCTCACCGAGGGTGTCGCCGCCCACGGTGAGCAGCGCGGCGAGCGCGGCGACGATGAGGGCGAGCGGGATGGCTGCCAGCGCCCAGACGGGCACGCGGTGCCGTGAGGTCTGGGGTGAGTCGACCGGCGGATGGGAACGGGTTGCCGCTTCCATCAGACGACCTCGAAGAAGCCCATCCAACCGAGGTCGGCGAACTCGGTCTTGTGAGCGTGGAACATGAAGGGTCCCTTGTGCGGGAACCGAAGCTCGAGGATCCCGCGCTGGCCCTGAACCATGGCGATGGTGTCGGTGAACTCGGTGGGCTCGAGTCGTGTCCCGGTCGGGAAGAACTCGAAGAAGTTGCCGTGCAGGTGGAAGGAGTTGATGGGGTCGTACTCGAGGATATTGGCCAGGTAGATCCGCACCAGCTCCCCGCGCCGGACCCGGACCGGCTCGTCGACGTAGTGGAAGGCGATCGAATTGACGGCGTAGACCTGGTTGCCCTCGGCGTCGAAGTTCGTGTTGAACCCATTCATCATCATCATGAGCTCGTCGGCTTCCTCCCGTCCCTGCTTGGGGTCGACGATGAAGGCGCCGTACATGCCGCGGGCGATGTGCTCGGCCAACGGGCCGGCGTGGCAGTGGTACAGGTGCATGCCGAACGGGTCGGCGTCGAACTCGTAGACCGTGCTTTGACCGGGCTCGATAAGACCCGCGCCGATCTCCGGCACCCCGTCCATCTCGGCCGTGTGGATGCCGTGGAAGTGCATCGTGTGCGGGTGCTCGGAGCCGTTGACGAACCGGATCCGCAGCCGGTCGCCTTCACGAGCGCGCAGCGTGGGCCCCGGCATGCGGCCGTTGAACGTCCAGGCGGGGTACTTGATCCCCGGCGCGATCTCGACCTCCTTGTCCGCGGCGACGATCTCCCACTCGCGCAGGGTCCGCCCGCTCGCCAGTCGCCTCGTGCGGCCCGGGTCGAAGTCGCGGAGAACGTCGGTCGGGTTGAAGCCATTGGCGCGATGGTCGACCCTCGCGCCCTTGCGCATCGTCGCCCCCGCCGCGCCGCCGCCGTGACCCTTAGCGCCGCCATGACCCATGCTGGAGCCGGACGACGAGGCCTGCGCGCGGGCCCGGTCGCCGTGGGGGTTCAGCGCGGTCAGCGCTCCCGCTGCCGCGAGCGCGCCGCCGCCCAAAAGCTGCCGTCGGTCGATTCTCAAGCCACACCATCCTTATCCAAAGTTGTTGCTAGCCTAAAAATATGTCTCGGACAGTAGCAACCGTCTCGCTGAAGACCAGTCGGTCTCGAGTGCTCCGGCCGCTCGTCCTCGGCGTCCTCGGCGTCCTCGCCCTCGGCTTCGCCGCGTGTGGAGCGGACGAACGACCGCGCAGCTCGGTGCGTCTCGAGGCCGCCGCCGACGGCTCGCTGCGCTTCGAGCGCGACGCGCTGGAGGCCCGGGCCGGTCGAGCCGCGATCGAGATGGCCAACCCTTCGGACATCCCGCACGCCATCGGCGCGCGGGGCAACGGCATCGACGACGTCGGCGAGACCGTCGGCCGCGACGGCACCTCGAGCGTCGAAGTCGAACTCGAGCCCGGCGTCTACGAGCTCTTTTGTCCCGTCGGGGGACACGAACAGGCCGGCATGACCGCCAAGCTCACCGTGCGGTGAGCGGCCCCGCGGCGGCGTCTACGAGCTCTTGAGCTCCTCAGCGGTGGGTTCACATAAGCGGGGTTATCGGGCGTTGAGGCGTGCCGAGCCGCTGCGCCCTTCGGCGATGTCGGCTCGGTCGCGGGTGGAGCCCGCGGCCGCTGCACCATCACCGGCCTCCTCTACGGCGGTGGCGAGGTCGCCGCCGAGTCCCGGCGCGGCCGACGGATCGTGGCCGGGCTCATGCTCGCGGCGCTCCTCCTCGCCATCGGGCTCGCCGTCCTGGCGGCCCGCTGACGCGGGAGTCGTCGCGATCCGCTGACACCCGCGGTGTCATGCGACGTACGGATGTCACGGGCTGCGGCTGGGCCGCCGAGGCCGGGGTTCGAGGCCATGTCGGCGGGGCTCGAGAACGATAAGGCTTGAACTACCACCATGGCGGGGACGACATGGCTCATATGCGCTGACCTCCGCTCATTTGAGCATCAGGCTCGGCGTCCCCCTTCTCAGGACCATGGGAGCGCCTCGCTATGAACTCGTCCGCCGCTGCATCAAGCTCAGCACAAGGCGAAACCCGCCTGGACAGGATGGGCGTCCCGCACTCGTTGCGCTGGGGCTTCGTCGGCGTCCTGGTGTTCATGGTCGGACACGGAGTCGAGGCCGGTTTCGTGGCCCCTCACATCGCGGAAGGGCTCGGCAACGAGAACGTGGTGCCGACCATCGTGGCGATGTACGGCGTGGCGGTGATCATCGCGTCGTATATGGCGGGTGCGTTGTCGGACCTCTTCGGGCCGCGTCGCGTAATGGCCCTCGGGGTCGCTATCTGGCTCGTCTTCCAAGCCTGCTTCCTGTTCAGCTTGAGTCTCGATTCCACTCCGTTGGTGCTCATCAGCTACTTCTTCCGCGGCTTCGGGTATCCGCTGTTCGCCTTCTCGTTCCTGGTGTGGATCAACGAGGTCGTCCCCAGCAAGCGCAACGGCGCCGCCGTCGGCTGGTTCTACGTCATGTTCACCGGCGGTCTGCCGACGCTGGGGACGCTCTACGCCGTGATCACCATCCCGACGTTCGGCGGCGGCTACACCGGCGAGACCTGGACGATGGCCACGTCCGCGGGCGTGGTCGTGCTCGGCTTCCTGATCGTCTGGCTGGGGGTCAAGGAGCGCAGCGGTCGGACACGGCTCGCTCCGAAGGACGAGAGCTCCGGCGAGGTGATCTTCAGTGGTCTGCGGCTTGCCTTCACCCGGCCCAAGATCTTCATGGGCTTCGTGGTCCGCCTGATCAACACCGCACCCGAGTTCGGCATGTTCATCATCCTGCCCGCCGTGATCGCGACCGAACTCGGTTGGGGGCAGCAACGCTGGTTGATCATGACCATCGCCGTGTACGCGGGGAACATCCTCTTCAACGCCATGTTCGGCACCATCGGCGACCGGTGGGGATGGCAACGCACCGTCAAGTGGTTCGGCATCACCGGCTCGGCCCTGGGCCTGCTCGCCTGGTGGTATGTCCCTCAACTGGTGACCGAGGGCTCGACGTGGGGCTTCGTGCTGGCCACCGTCGCCGGGGTCTTCTTCGGGATCATGCTCGCCGGCTTCGTGCCGATGGGCGCGATCATGCCCGCCCTCGCGCCCGACCACAAAGGCGCCGCCATCGCCATGTACACCACCGCCGCAGGAGGCGCCGCCTTCGCCGGAGCGGCGGTCGTGGCCCTCGTCAAGCCCTTGGGTGGCAATGTTGGCGTGGTATGGGCCTTTGTCGCCCTCTATGTCCTCGCATTCATCCTGGTCAGCTTCCTCAAGGTGCCGGAGGACGTCAAGGGAGGCCGCAGCCACTAGTACATGTACTGGTGTCATTCGTCCGGTCAGAAGCTGTTGTAACCGTCAGGGATGGCGCGTATGGCTATCACAACCAGGACCATCCACCATATGAGTACGACCACCGCAGAAACGACGACAACACTGACCAAACGATTCGGCCGCGAGCCAGGCTGCCGATTAATCACCTGAGCGACTACCCATGCAATAACAGGCGCCGCTAGCTAAACTAAAGACCTGACGGCGGGCGGTGGGCATGTCGTGCTTCAGCGATTCCAGTACTGAATCACGCTGTTGAAGAAGGAGATCGCGGTCTGATCGAACCACAGGTTGATCCCCCGGAAGCCGAATGGGTCTGTCAACGTCCTCCCCGAGCCCCGGTTGTTGACGCCGATGATGCCGTAGGAGCCGTCTGAGAACTTGGCGAACACCGGGCCTCCGCTGGAACCGCCGTTCATGGGGCAGCCTTCTGCCAGCATGTACCATCCGTTGGGGGAAATGGTCCCGCCGGCGGGTACCCGGCGCTGCTGCCAGGCGATCGAGCAGTAGTACTGCCGCGACCCGTACCAGTACTCGGCCTTCGCGAATGCGCCCGACGCCGGGTATCCCATCTTCACCAACGGAGCGTTGAATCCGAGCGAGACGCCCCCGTGCGCCGCGAAGGTGCCCGTCGAGTCACCTGGGTAGGCGCCGTTCCGAGGCGCGAGGAGGACCAGCGCCCAGTCTTGGGCGTCCTCGTCGGCCTTGTAGGCCTCGGACACGAACGCGTCGGCCACGCCCCACGTGCCGTAGTTGCCCGCCGGTCCGCCCTGACCGTTGATGGTGTGACCCGGAGTGAAACTCATCTGCCGGATGTCGAAGTAGCCGGCGGGAGACGAGCTCCTCTTCCCCGTGACGCGCTCATCCCAGGTATTCTGATACAGGCAGTGGGCGGCGGTGAGCACCACCCCGCGAAGAATCAAGGTCCCCGAGCACCAGGCCTTGAGCGGATTCTCGCCCTGGGAGGCCTGGTAGTAGAAGCGCCCCACGGCGGGCACCACGTTGTCCTGATAGCCGTGCTGCGTGACCGTCGAGATGCGGGCGCGAACCCTGGGGTCGCGCAGCACGGCGCGCAGACGACTCTTCTGCGCGCCGGCTCGGGACAGCGCGGAAGGTGAGAACGAAGAGGAAGCTGCGGATGCAGACGCCTGGACCCGAGTCTTGGAGCGCACGACGCGGCAGCGCTCCCGGGCGCCCCTCCGTGCCCGCACGCAGGTGCGCACGTGGCGGCCGCCGACGGAGATCCGGCAGGTTCGGCGCTGGCCTCGAGTCGAGCAGCGCCGCGTGCGCTTGGGCTTGGTCTTGGCCGGCGCCTGGCCGCCGGCCTTGCCGCCGGCGGGAGGTGTGGGCTGCGCTCTCGACGTGGCGCCGCCCGCCTGCTGCTGGGCCTGGCCGCTTGGAGTCGGCTCCGAAGTGGACGCGTTCGACGGGGGCGTATCAAACCCCGGTGCTTGCGCCAGGGCGCTCACCGGCACGCCGAAGAAGACGAGCGCCACCAAGCTGGCCAGAGTTCTGCGCATAAGACATCGGCCTCCGAACTGTTGTGGGGACCAGAAGTTCCTTTTATCACGAGATCAACGGTCCAGACAGTGGGATTTCGTCGTGACCGCACAACGTGAGCCGTTTCTCGTCCTTTGCGGACTCACGCGGGCCGCCGGGATCCTCGTGGCCAGCTCGATCGCGGTGACGGATCTGCAGCATGGGCTCATCGCGTCCTCCTTCCTGGGATGGCCGCGTTGGAGACGAACGAGGAGCGGCGGAATCGACATTCTCGCCGGCGAGCAACGGTTGCCTTGACCGATGCGGCATTGCGCCACCCACAACCTCCTCAGAGGTCACGGCGCAGGAAGGCCATCCCGGCGAGCCCGAGCACGAGGACGATCCAGAGGATGGCCCAGGCGAGGTACGCGCCGGTGAGCGGGGACAGGCTCAGGAACGGGTGGGCGTTGAACTCCTCGCTGAGCGTGGCCAGCAGGCCCGGGTCCTGGAAGGCGTTCATGGCGCCGCGCCAGAGGCCGTCGGTCGGCAGCAGCATCCGGGACGCGTCGCCGACCCGGGCCACGGCGTCGTTGCCGATGGCCGCGCCGACCGAACCGACCACGCCCGCGATCCAGGTGGCGCCGAAGAGGCCGACCGCCACGATGCCGGACGCCATCGGCGAGATGACCGTGGACAGCAGCAGCCCCAGGGTGAGCAGCACCGTCGTCTGCGCCGCGAGCAGCGCCAGACCGGCGACCGGGTCCGGTGGCCAGTAGCCGACGGTCGCCCAGACGACGAGGAACTGGACGAGACCGGCGAGGGTGATGAAGCCACTGCCGAACGCCACGAGCCCCAGCCACTTGCCCACCAGCACCGCCGAGCGGCGGACTGGCCGGGCCAGGACGGCCAGCGCCATCCCCGACTCGAACTCGCCGGCGAGGACGGGACCGGCGAGGAACGCCGTGCCGAGCGCGGCGATCAGGCTCAGCCCGAACATCACCAGGTTGAGCACCGTGGAGGCCACCAGGCGGGCCTCGCCGGTGGTGAGCTCGCCGTCGAACTCCGCGTCGATGCGCGAGAACCCGAAGGCGCTGACCGCGAGCAGCACGATCGTCAGCCCGGCGAGCGAGCGGAGCACCCGCCGCCGCGAGGCCTCCTGGACGGTGAGGGCGGCGAAGATGAGCACGGTCCGGACCGTCATCGCGGGTCGGCTCCCGGACCGGCGCGGAGGATGCCGAGCAGGCGCTCCTCGAGGCTGATCCGCCCGGGCTCGACCGCGTGCACGCGCACCCCGAGGGCGACGAGGTCGTCGACCAGGGCCGGCACCGTGGTGGCGTCCTCGTCGGCGGGCAGGCCGACGGTGAACCAGTCGCCGTCGCGGGTGAGCGGGCCGGCTGCTGCGAGCAGCTCCTCCGCCGCCCGGCTCACCCCAGCGAGGCGCAGCCGCACGTCGCGCCGGCCGAGCAGCTCGGCCAGGGTGCCGGAGGCGGCGACCCGGCCCTTGTCGAGGATGACGACCCGGTCGCAGACCCGCTCGACCTCACCGATGAGGTGCGAGTTGAGCAGGACCGCGACTCCGCGGGCCCGGAGTGAGAGCAGCAGATCGCGCACGTCGGCCCGCCCGACCGGGTCCAGGGCGCTCGTCGGCTCGTCGAGGATGACGAGCTCGGGGCCCGCGAGCAGCGCAACCGCCAGCCCGAGGCGCTGCTGCATCCCCTTCGAGAAGTCGCCGACGCGGTCGCCGGCGCGGTCGGCGAGGCCGACCACGTCCAGACACTCGCGCGGCTCCTCGGCCGGCACGGAGATGCCCGTGAGCCGGACGTGCAGGGCGAGCACCTCGGCGGCGGTGAGCCACGGCTGGTAGCGGAACAGCTCGGGCAGGTACCCCACGCGGGTCCGCGCGCGTGGGTCCCGCGCCGGTCGCCCGAGCAGCAGCACGTCCCCGGCATCGGGGCCGACGAGACCCAGCAGCATCTTGATGACGGTGGTCTTGCCGGCGCCGTTGGGCCCGAGCAGACCCACCACCTCCCCCCGCCCCACCGTGAACGAGACGCCGTCGACCGCGACCTGGCGCCTGTATCGCTTGCGCAGGCTCGAGCACCACACCGCCGGTGAGGGCGGCAGGGCGGCGAGCAGCTCCTCGGCGACCGCAGGCGCCGGGCCCGCAATCACCGCAGCCCCCGGGCCACGGAGAGCACCTCCTCCTCGCTCAGCGAGCCGGCCACCACGTTGACGATGCCGTCGCGCACCCAGACCACGCCCGACATCGTGCCGTCCCGGGAGGTGAGCACGGTGGCCGGTGTGCCGCCGACGTCCGTGTCCGAGCTCTCCACCTCCTCGGACGGCACCGGAAGCGGCAGCGTCGTTCCGTCGCCGGAGAACCGACGCAGCTGCGCCGCGACGTCGTCGGACAGCATGGGCAGGGAGAGCAGATAGTCGCGAGCGGTCTCGAACGGGACGCCTGCGGACTCCGCGGTGGGCGCGCCCGCGCGCGCCACGATCATCGCCGGCACCCCACGGGACTCGGACCAGACCATGGCCAGGCCCGGGCCGGCGGACAGCCGGAACCGGCTGCCGTCGAGGCCCGGCGGCGGTGGCGGAAGCGTCTCGCCGCTGTCGGCGGCGACCGCCGCGGCCCGCTTCGCCGAGAAGGTGAACACCCCGACCACCTGACCGCCGGCCTGGAAGGTGGGTGATCCCGTCACGCCGCGGGGCAGCTTGCTCACCCGAGGGGCGGGAAGCGCCGCTCTCGCCTCCGCGGTGGCGGCGTCGTCGACCTCGCGAACCTCGGAGACCTTGATCAGGTCGAGCTCGCCGTAGGAGGAGAGGTCGGGCAGCTTGATCAGGTCCGCCTGGGTGACCCGGATCGGGGCGATCCGCTCGGTGCGGAAGATCTGCAGCCAAGCCGCGGCGGCCGCCGCGCCGGCCCCGGCCAGGAGCGCGACGACGGCGACCGCGGCGACCCGCGGGCTGCGCAGCGC
>CALMNS010000624.1 GCA_937871635.1 uncultured Solirubrobacter sp. | reverse complement strand
GGCCCGCTCCGCAGGCGGGCGTTCACCTCGGCGTCCGGGCCGTGACCCGGGCCCGGGCCGGCGGCGTCGTCGTCGTCGACAACGGCGGCCGCACCGCCATAGGGGCGTGGGGTGGCCTCCTCTCGCTGGCGGCGTCGCTGCGCGGTCTGGCCGGAGTGGTGGTGGACGGCGCGTGTCGGGACGTCGACGAAGCCCGCGAGCTGGGGTTCCCGGTCTTCGGACGTGCGCCGGTCCAGCGCACGGCTCGCGGCCGCGTCCACGAGGTGTCGGTGGGCCAGCCGGTCCGCCTGGGGGATGTCGGGGTGGCCGACGGCGACGCCGTCCTCGCCGACGGAAGCGGCGTCGTCGTGGTGGCGTCCGCGCACCTCGAGGCCGTCATCGACACGGCGGAGTCGATCGCCCGGACCGAGGCCACGCTCGCAGCCGGCCTGCGGGCGGGCAGGGCGCTCACCGAGGTGATGGGTCCGGCGTACGAGACGCTTCTGCACGAGCGCGACCCGGCGCCGCAGCGGTCCGATCAGCCCGAGTGATCAGCCATCTGACCGGACCGAGTGGTCGACGCACGAAATCGGCCTAGACAGCGGCGGTAGATTCTGTAGGCTGCGTTCTATAGACTGTAGAACGAGAGGAGAGTCCGTTGGCGGAGATCGTCGGCGCGTTCGTTTCGTCGCACACACCGCAGCTCAAGCTGGGTCTCGACCTCTGGGACTCGCACGGGGAGCGCGATCGGCGCAACCAGCTGCTGCTCGGCAAGGACTCGGAGTACCACTCCTACGAGGACCTGCTCGCCGCGGCCGATCCCGGTCTCGAGGCGGAGCTCACCAGCGAGGTCTGGGCGGACAAGTACCAGCGGGCTCGCAAGAACCTCGCTGAGCTGAACCGCCGTCTGACCGAGGCGCGGCCCGACGTCGCGCTGATCATTGGCGATGACCAGGCCGAGCTCTTCCAGGAGGAGGGCAAGCCGATGTTCGCCCAGTTCATCGGGGACGAGCTGTTCAGCGAGCACGAGCACGAGGGGGACGACGGGTCGGCGACGGGCACCGTGACCCGCGTCCGCCACCGGGTGCAATCAGAGCTCAACGCGCGAGTCCTGGACACGCTGATCGACGCCGAGTTCGACGTCATGGTGTTCTCCGAGCAGCCCGGAGGACGGTCGCTCGGGCATGCGTTCGTCTTCCCCTACGAGCACATGGAGCTGGACGCCGACCTTCCGATGGTGCCCATCTTCGTCAACACCTACTTCCCGCCGAACGTGCCGTCCCCGCGACGCGCGTACCGGCTCGGCCAGACCATCGCGCGCGCCGTCGAGTCGTGGGAGCAGGACGCGCGCGTCGCCGTCATCGCCTCGGGGGGGTTGAGCCACTTCGTGGTCGACGAGGACCTCGACCGGCGCTTCCTGGAGGCGATCGCCACCAACGACCAGGACGCGCTCTTCTCCCTCGATCGCAAGCAGCTGCGCTCGGGGACCTCCGAGCTCCTGAACTGGATCGCCGCGGCGGGTTCGGCCACCGGCTTGAAGCCCACGGTGCTCGAGTACATCGCCGGCTACCGGACGCCGGCGGGCACGGGCTGCGGCCTTGGCACCGCCTACTGGACCTAGACGCCGACCGACACGGGGGAGAGACGAATGACCACACGACGGATGCTGACGCGGCTCGTCGCCATGACGGCGACGCTCGCGCTGGCGGCAGGCTGTGGCGGGGACGACGAGACGGGCGACGCGGGTGGCTCGTCGGCATCTCCGTCAGCGGACACGGCCGGGCTCGGCCCGCAGGCGGCTGAGCTCCAGGCGCTCTACGAGGCCGCCCGCAAGGGCGGCGAGGACAAGGTGGTCGTCTACGCCGGCCAGTACACGCTCATGAAGCCCGTCTTCGACGCCTTCACGAAGCGATTCCCGGAGATCAAGATCGAGGGCAAGGACACCTTCGGCGCACCGATGGAGACGACCATCGGCCAGGAGGTCAGGGGGAAGCCCGCTCAGCGCGGCGACATCGCCCATACCGCCGACACGACGATGCTCAACCTGGCCAACAACGACCTCCTCCAGGCGTACAAGCCTCCCGCCGCCACCGGAGTGGAAGGCGACCAGCTCGTCTACCGGGACAACCTCCTCACCGCGGCCAACTACTCGTTCTTCGGCAACCTGGTCAACACCGAGGTCGTACCCGACGCCAAGAGCTGGGAGGCGCTGCTCGACCCCAAGCTCCGGGGCAAGGTGCTCATCCAGGATCCCACCAAGGCGGGGTCCGGCAACGGCATCCTGACCACCCTCGCCAACGACGAGCGCTACGGCATCGAGTACGCGAAGCGACTCAAGGCGAACGGCGCCGTGAGCGCCGCGACCTACCCCGAGCTCCTCAACAAGGTCGTCGACGGGACCTACGGGGTCGCCATGTACGGCGGCTACACCGCGTACCTCGGCTTCAAGGAGGACGGGGCCCCGGTCAAGTTCGTGTTCCCGGTCGAGGGAGGCGTGTGGATCCCGATCGAGTACTTCGGGCTGATCAAGAACGCTCCGCACCCGAACGCCGCCAAGCTCCTGATGAACTACTTCTACACCCCGGAGGGAGCGAAGGCCCTGACGTCGATCGGTGCGGCTTCCGCGGTCAAGGATGCTCCGACGCCGGAGGGGATCCCGCCGATCGCCAAGATCGACCAGCTGAACTCCACGCCGCTGGACACGCGGCTGGAGAACCAGGAGAAGTACACCGCTCAGCTCGAGGACATCTTCCGATGACGGTGACGGCGGCCGGGCAGCGACGGGCCCTGAACGTGACGCTGAGGACGGATCAGGTCGGCAGCCTGATCCGTCCAGAAGCGCTCGTCGACGCCAGGCGTCGCTTCGCACGCGGGGAGATCACGCACGAGGCGCTGGTCGAGCTGGAGGACCGCATGGTGCTCGAGGCGCTCGCCGCGCAGGAGGCGGTGGGCATCGGGGTCGTCACGGACGGGGAGATGCGTCGGCAGGCCTGGCAGACGGACCTCAGCGACGCGGTGGAGGGCTTCGCCGACGAGTATCCCGTCGAGGAGGTGGTCCTGGCCGACGGCACGACGCGTCGGATGCGGATGCACGCCAAGGTGGTGGAGGGCCGGCTGCGACCGCGCCGACCGATCGTCGCGCCGGCGGCCCGCTTCCTGGGCGAGCACGCGTCGCGCCCGTTCAAGGTCACGCTGCCCAGCCCCGTCCGCGCGGCGCATCAGGGCTTCCGGGCGGGGGTGACCGATCGGGCCTACGCGGACCGGTCCGAGCTGCTCGCCGACCTGATCGACATCTACGTGGATGAGATGAAGGAGCTGGCCACCACCGGAGCGGCGTACCTGCAGCTCGACGAGGGCTTCATCGGGTACGTGAGCGAGAGCTGGCGCGCGGAGCTGGCCGACAGCGGCGTGGATCCGGAGGCCGGGCTCGAGCGGGACGTCGCCGCCGAGAACGCGGTGTGGGCCGGCCTGGGGGACGTCGAGATCGTCCGCGGTGCCCATCTCTGCCGCGGTTCGCAGACCCGCAGCGGGGGGACCGGCTCCTACGACTGGCTCGCGGAGCGGCTGTTCGACCGACTCGATGTCGATCGGTTCCTGCTCGAGTACGACACGGAGCGGGCCGGCGGGTTCGAACCGCTCCGCTTCCTGCCGAAGGGCAAGATCGCCGTGCTCGGGCTCGTCACCTCGAAGTTCCCCAGGCTGGAGACCGAGGAGGAGCTCCTGCGCCGCATCGAGGAGGCGACGCGGCACGCCCCGATCGAGCAGCTCGCGCTCAGCCCGCAGTGCGGGTTCGCCGGCGTCTCCGACGTCGCCCATATGACGCAGGACGAGCAGTGGCGCAAGCTCGAGCTCGTCGTCTCCGTGGCGGAGCAGGTATGGGGGTAGCTGGCGATCGCCTCCGATCGCCCGCGCCGCCGGATCGCGACCGCCCCGGCGCCACGGGATGAACGCAGCGGCTTCCGAGGCGCGGCTGCCCAGCCTGCGGCGACTTCCGCCGCCCGCCCTCGTCGCCCTCACCGTGGTGGTGCTCGTGCTGTTCGGGCTGCCGATCGTGATGCTGCTCGCCGGGGCGTTCCGATCGGCGCCGCCGGGCTCCGCGGGCCAGTGGACCTTCAGCGCGGTGGCCGCCGTCTACAGCGACGCGGACACCTACCGGACGCTCGGCAACTCCGTGGTCCTCTCCGCCAGCCAGCACCTCGTCGGGATCGCCCTCGGCGTCTTCTTCGCGTGGATCGTCGCCCGGACCAACACGCCGCTGCGACGGCTCATCACCCCGATGATGGTCGTCGTCTTCGCGATCCCCAACCTGTTCGTCGCCATCAGCTACGGACTCCTGGCCGGCTCACCCAACGGCCTCGTCAACGACCTCGCGGTGGACCTGCTGGGCGGCCGTCCGCGCGTGGTCGTCGACGTCTACTCGTGGTGGGGCCTGATCTTCGTGAGCTCGCTCAAGGTCGTCCCCGTGATGTACCTGCTGCTCCTCGGACCGGTGCTGGCGCTCAACCGCTCGCTCGAGGAGGCCGCGGTGATGGCCGGCAGTGGCCGCGCGCGGACCTTCCTGCGCATCCAGCTGCCCCTCCTCGCCCCGGTGCTCTCCGGGCTCGCGGTGCTCGGCTTCGTCGTCGGCCTCGGCCTGCTCGACACCCCGCTCATCCTCGGCGTGCCGGCGGACATCTACGTCTTCCCGTCGCGCATCTACTCCTACCTCGCCGGCGGGACCTCCCCGCGGTACGCCGAAGCGAGCGCCTTGTCCCTCCTGCTCGTCGCGCTGATCCTCCTGCTGGTGCTCGCCAGGGCCCGCTTCCTCGGCGGCCGCGACTTCACCACCCTGACCGGCAAGTCGTACAGCAGCGAACGGTGGGACATCGGCGCCTGGAAGTGGGCGTGCTCGGCCGCGATCGTCGTCTTCGCGTTCTTCGCGCTCGTCCTGCCGGCGGGACAGCTCCTCGTCGGGTCGCTGCAGCCCATCTTCGGCGTCTCGGACAAGTACAACCTCGACAACTACCGCACGCTGCTCGAGGACTCCACGGCGGTCGGCGCCATCGGCAACACCCTCCTCATCGGGGTCGTCGGCGGCTTCGTCGCCACCACGCTCGCGCTCTTCGTCGCCTACGCCGCACGCCGCTCGCGCTCCCGCCTGCGTCGTCTTCCCGAGCTGAGCGTCTGGCTGGTGGTCGCCTTCCCCGGGATCGTCCTGGGACTGGGCACGGTGTGGGCCTACCTGTCGATCCCGGTCCTCCGCCAGCTCTACGGCTCGTTGTGGATCGTCCTCATCGCCCTGGTGGTGTTCATCAGCCCGACGGCCGGTCGCGCGATCGACGGTGCGGTCGTGCAGATCGATCGGGAGCTCGAGGAGGCGGCTCGGATCTCGGGCGCCTCGGCGACCCGCACGCTCATCGGCGTGGTCGCCCGCCTCATCGCCCCGGCGTTCCTCGCGACGTGGTTCGTGACCGGGGTCGCCGTGGCCGGGAACCTCGACGTCTCGATCCTGCTGTCCGGACCGGGGAACCAGACCGTGCCCGTGCTGACCTACAACTACTACAGCCAGAACGGTCAGACCGAGCAGGCCGCCGCGCTCCTGTGCATCCTGATGGCCATCGTCGCCGCGCTGTTCGTCGTGGGTCGCGGCCTCTACGCTCTCGTGGGCGCGGTCCTCGCGCACCGCAGGCGGCGCAAGGATCGACCGCAATGGCCTGCGGACGTCGGGACGGGACGGGGAAGAAGGGCTGAGGTGATCGCCGGTGGCTGAGGTGCGCGTCGAGCGGCTGACGAAGCGGTACGGCTCGGCCACCGCGGTCGACGAGCTCGACCTGACGGTGCGCGACGGCGAGTTCCTGACCCTGCTCGGCCCGAGCGGCTGCGGCAAGACGACCACGCTGCGGTGCATCGCCGGCCTCGAGGAGCCCGACGCAGGGACGGTCTCGATCGGCGGGCGGGTGATGAGCGCGTCGGAGCGCAAGCTCTTCGTGCGTCCCGAGCGACGGGACATCGGGATGGTGTTCCAGAGCTACGCGCTGTGGCCGCACATGACGGTGTCGGCCAACGTCGCCTATCCGCTCAAGCTCCGGCGGGTACCGTCGGCCGAGCGGGACCGCCGCGTCGGCGAGATGCTCGAGCTCGTGGGTCTCGCGGAGTTCGCCGGCCGGTCCGCCACCAGCCTGTCCGGTGGTCAACAGCAGCGGGTCGCCGTTGCGCGTGCGCTCGTCAGCGCCCCGCGCGTGCTCCTGTTCGACGAGCCGCTCTCGAACCTGGACACCCGCCTGCGGGCGACCATGGGCGCCGAGCTGAGGGCGATCCACGCCAGGACGGGGACCACCTCGATCTGCGTCACGCACGACCAGACCGAGGCGCTGACCCTCTCCGACCGGGTCGTCGTCATGCGCGACGGCCGCGTCGAGCAGGCCGGCACGCCGGAGGAGATCTTCGTCACGCCCCGCACCCGGTTCGTCGCCCACTTCGTCGGTTTCGACGCCGCCCTGCCCGGCCGGGTCGTCGAGCTCGACGGGGGCATGGCCTACGTGAGGATCGACGGGACCGATCGGGTGGTGCGCTGCCGGCCGGGCTCGGACCTGCCGCTCGACGCGGCCGTCGACCTGATGCTCCGTTCGAGCGCGGTGTCGGTGCAGCCGGCGGAGCACGACGATGGGGCGCTCAACCGGGTGCCGGGGGTCGTCGTGGACCGCGCGTTCCAGGGTGAGACCGTCCAGTTCACGCTCGACGTCGCCGGGCATCGCCTCCTGGCCCAGGTCCCCTCCCACGCCACGGGCGGCCAGGCGGAGGCCGGACGGATCGACGAGGGCCCGGTGGAGGTCGTGCTCCCGGAGGCCGGCGCCTTCGCGTTCCTCGCGGAGCATCGGGCGCACGCCGCCGAGCGGCCGGCCGCACCGGTCGGGCCCACGGGCCTCCCGTTGCCGGCCGACGACCTCGGGCTCCCGACCACCCTCGGAGGGGATCCCCGATGAGCCGACGCCGGAGCATCGAGGTCGACGGCCTGTCGCACGGGACGAACCCCGTCCCGGCCGCGGCCGTCGTCCGCGGGCTGCTGTGCACCGGCGGCATCTCGGGCGTGGACCGGCGCACGGGCCGGTTCCCCGACGATCCGCAGGCGGAGGTCCGCGCGATGTTCGACAACCTCGGCGCCGTCCTGGAGGAGGCCAAGGGCACGTTCGACGACGTCGTCCGCGTCGACGTCACCCTGCGCGAGCCAGGCCTGCGGGACCTGCTCAACGACGAGTGGCTCCGGTGCTTTCCGGACCCCGGGGCTCGGCCGGCGCGGAAGGTCACCGTCGGGGACCTCCCGGCGGGGATGGCCATCCAGTGCCAGTCGATCGCGGTCCTTGCCGACGACGCCGGCGCGACGCCCGCGAGCGAGGCCGGGAGGTGACCGACGAGACCATCGCGCCCGCCGAGGATCGCGGTCGCTCTTCGGTCACCATCAACTGCGACCTGGGGGAGTCCTACGGCAACTTCGGCTTCGGCAACGACGAGGACCTCCTCTCCATCGTCGACGTCGCCCACGTGGCCTGCGGCTTCCACGCGGGCGAGCCGGGGACCATGGCGACCACCGTGGCGGCCGCCGTCGCCGCCGGGGTGCAGATCGGCGCTCACCCCGGCCTGCCCGACGTGATCGGGTTCGGTCGGCGGGAGATGGCGCTCACCGCCGACGAGGTCCGCTCGAGCGTCCTGTATCAGGCCGGGGCGCTGGTGGCCTTCCTCGAGGACGCCGGGGGAGCGCTGACGCACATCAAGCCCCACGGAGCGCTGTACGGGATGGCGGCCCGCTCCGCGGAGGTCATGGAGGCCATCTGCGACGTCGCCCAGCTCTATGGCGTCGCGCTCTACGGGCTGGCCGGGACCACGCACGAGGACGTCGCCCTTCGCCGCGGCGTGGCGTTCGTCCCGGAGCTCTACGTCGACGTCGACTACCGCGACGACGGCGGCCTGATCGTCAGACGACGACCGCATCGGACCCCGGTCGAGCGCGCGAGGCGCGCCGCCCGAGAGGCGCTCGAGCAGGGGCTCGTGACCACGGTTGGCGGCAACCGGCTGCCCGTGCGCTTCACGAGCATCTGCGTCCACTCCGACACGCCCAACGCCGTCGACGTCGCGAGGGCCCTCCGCACCGTGCTCGACGACGTGCCCACCGTCCACGACCACCCTTGACCTTCCAGGATCGGGCCCCCACATGAACACCGACGCACCCGAGATCGTCCGCCGCGTCCGCCACGAACCGCGGTACCGGATGCTCGAGGTCCAGGCGGTTCACGACCTGACGCCCCGCATGCGCCGGGTGGTGCTCGGCGGTCCGGAGCTCGCCGGCTTCGTCTCGCTCGGCGCCGGTGACCACGTCAAGGTGTTCTTCCCCGCCGAGGGTCAGGATCTGCCCGCGCTGCCGACCCTGGACGAGGCCGGGCGGCCGGTGCCCCCGGCCGACGGCGTGATGATCCGTCGGGACTTCACTCCGCGAAGTCACGATCGCGAGCGCGGTGAGCTCGCGCTCGACTTCTTCCTCCACGGTCATGGTCCGGCGTCGAGCTGGGCGGCAACGGCTGCGCCCGGGCAGCGCCTGGGCGTCGGCGGTCCGCGGGGGTCGAAGATCGTCAGTCGCGACCTCGACTGGTACCTCGTGGGCGGCGACGAGACGGCGTTGCCGGCGATCGGCCGCTGGCTCGAGGACCTCGCCGGCGCCGCGCGCGTCATCGCGCTCGTCGAGGTGGGCGACGCGTCCGACGAGATGGCGCTCCCCGACGTCGGCCCGGGCCGGTTGCAGTGGCTGCACCGCGCCGGCGCGGGAGCGGGCGCGACGACGCTGCTCGCCGACGCCGTGCGGTCCCTCGAGCTTCCGGACGGCGACGGCTTCGCCTGGTTCGGCGGCGAGGCGACGAGCCTGCGCGAGGTCCGTCGCCACCTCCGGGAGGACCGCGGGATGGACGTGTCGAGGATCGACGTGAGCGGCTACTGGAAGCGCGGGGTCGCCGAGCATGACCACCATGCGCCCGTCGAGCCGGAAGCCGGGGAGGCGGCGGGGCGATGACGCCGCATCCTGCGCCGTCCGACCGCGCCCTCGAGCTCGTCCAAGGCGCCTACGACCTCCACGTCCATATCGCGCCGGACGTGATGGGTCGCCGGGTCACCGACCTCGAGCTGGCCGCGCGCTTCCTCGACCGCGGGCTGGCCGGCTTCGCGTTGAAGTCGCACTACGTCCCGACCGCCGAGCGCGCCGCCGTGGTCAACGCGGCGGTTCCGGGGATCCGGGCGTTGGGCACCCTCGCGCTGAACGCCGGCGTCGGGGGGCTCAACCCGCTGGCGGTCGAGGTCGCCGCCCGGGAGGGAGCGCGGATCGTCTGGCTCCCGACCGTCGACGCCGTCAACGAGGCCGGGGCGCGCGACCGCGTCTACCCGCCCGGCGTCGACCCGCCGCTGTGGGTCGCCCTTCAGCAGCAGCTGCGCGAAGCCGGCGTCGAGCCGCCGGCGGTCGCGGTCCTCGACGGCGACGGGCACCCATTGCCGGAGCTCGAGGCGGTGCTCGCGCTGGTGGCCGAGCACGACCTGGTCCTGGCCACCGGGCACCTCGGCCGGGAGGAGATCCTCACGGTGGCGCCGGCCGCGCTCGCCGCCGGCGTCCGCCACGTCGTCGTGACCCACCCCGAGTTCCCCACCCAGGACCTCGCGCTGGCCGACCAGGCGGCGCTGGCGGAGATGGGCGTCGTGCTGGAGCGGTGCTTCACCACGCCCTTCACCGGCAAGACCACCTGGGAGCACGTCGCCGCGGGCATTCGCGCGACCGGCGTCGAGCGCAACCTGCTGTCGACGGATCTCGGTCAGCCGGCCAACCCGGACGTGGAGGACGGCCTGGCGCTGTTCGCCGACCGTCTGCTCGAGTGCGGGTTCACCGACGACGAGCTCCGCATCATGACGGTGGGCAACTCGAACCTGCTCGCCGGCGCGGTGACCGTGTGAGCCGCAGGGTTCTGGTGATCGGCGCCCACTCGGCCGACTTCGTGTGGCGCGCCGGCGGCGCGCTCGCGATGGCCACCCGAGGCGGGGGCACGGCGAGGGTCATCGCCCTCTCGTACGGCGAGCGCGGCGAGTCGGGCGAGCTGTGGAAGGTCGAGGGCCAGACCGTCGAGGCGGTCAAGGCGGTGCGGCGGACCGAAGCCGAGAAGGCGGCCGCCACGCTCGGCGCGGACTTCAGGGGCCTCGACTTCGGTGACTACCCGCTCGACGTCGACGCTCAGCGCCTGGCGCAGATCGTCGACGAGATCCGCGCGTTCGCGCCGGATGTGCTGATCACCCACACCGACACGGATCCGTTCAACCCCGATCACCCCGTCGCCTTCGCGGCGGTCAATCGCGCGCGGTCGCTGGCGGCGGGCGCGGGTGTCCCGTCCGCGTTCCCCTCGCTCAAGCCTCCGGAGCTGTTCCTGTTCGAGCCCCACCAGCCCGAGCTGTGCAACTTCACGCCGACCACCTTCGTCGACATCACGCCGGTCTTCGAGGCCAAGCGGACGGCGATGGCCGCCATGGAGGCCCAGCAGTACCTGCAGAGCTACTACGCCGAGCGCGCCGAGCATCGCGGCAATCACGCCCGGCGTGCGTCAGGGGACCCGGCGGTTCGCCAGGCCGAGGCGTTCCAGCGGATCATCCCTCAGGTGGTGGACGGGCTGTGAGCCCGGGCGAGACGTACGCCGAGCTCGCCCGCCTCGGCAGCGCGACCGTGTACGAGGCATCGGGCCGGCAGGGGCTCGTGGACGCCGACTTCGCGCAGATCGTGCCCGGGTCCCGGGTCTGCGGCCCGGCCCGTCCCGTTCGCTGCGGGCAGGACGACAACCTCATGGTGCACGCCGCGATGGCGGCCGTGCGGCCCGGAGACGTCCTCGTGCTGACGATGCCCGAGCCCCGCGCCGTCGCGTTGGTGGGCGACCTGCTGGCGACCCAGGCGCAGGTCCGCGGCGTCGCGGGGCTCCTGATCGACGCCTCCGTGCGCGACTCGGAGGAGCTGACCGAGATGGGGCTCCCGATCTGGGCGCGCTGGATCCGCGTGAAGGGCGCGACCAAGGACCTGCCCGGCACGATCGACGAGCCGGTCCTGGTCGGCGGTGCGCGGATCGCCGCGGGCGACGCCGTCGTCCTCGACGCCGACGGCGTCGCCGTCGTCGCCGCCGCCCGAGTCGACGAGGTGCTCGAGGCGTCGCGCGCCCGCGAGGCGAAGGAGCGCCTCGTGCGCGAGCGGCTCCTCGCCGGCGAGCTGAGCTACGACCTCTACGCGCTGCGCGAGCGGGTCGAAGCGGCGGGTCCCTGACGGCATCCCGACCCGCGAACCTGTCCGATGGGAGGGCGGATACCTCCCCTTGGGGAGTCGTGCTCGACCCCGTTCGCGTCCAGGATCCGTCGGGTCGGTGAACCGTGGGACGGAGGGATGACGTGGTGATCCAGCTCAGCTGCATCGGACGGGCCACGCCGAGCGATCTGCAGGGGATCCTGCCGGCGATCGCGGCGGCGGCGGCGGCCGTCGAGCTCGACCACTCGCGGCTGGCGGCGGTGCTCGACTGGGTGCGGGGCCGATCATCGAGCAGGACGTCGTCCGCGTCACCCATGCCGACGACGTGACGACGCTCATCCGCCAGGGCGCCGAGGTCGAGCGTGCCGTGCTCTCGCGCGCGGTGCAGTGGCACTGCCAGGATCGCGTGCTGCGCCACGGCAACTCCACCGTGGTGTTCTAGCTCAAGGCCGGTATCCGCAGCACGTAACCCACCGCGAACTCAGCTACCGTCGGCCGCGTGACGATTGAGGGCGGGATGCGAGGCGTCGTGCTTCCCGGCGACTCGACGGTCGCCTTCACCGAGCGACCGGTGCCCATCCCCGGTGCCGGCCAGGTGCTGCTGCGCATGCGCGCCTCCTCGATCTGCGGCTCGGACATCCGGGCGATCTACCGCGAGCACCTCGGCACCGGACCCGAGGCCTACCGGGGGGTGATCGCCGGCCACGAGCCGTGCGGGGAGGTGGTGGAGGTCGGGGCGGGCTGCGTCATGCGCCGGCCAGGCGACCGCGTGACCGTCTATCACATCGCGGGCTGCGGGCTGTGCCGCGAATGCCGCAGGGGCTACCCGGTCTCCTGCGAGTCCGAGCTTCGCGCCGCCTACGGCTGGCAGCGCGACGGCGGCCACGCCCCGTTCCTGCTCGCCGAGGAAGTGAGCTGCGTGCTCCTGCCCGACTCGCTCTCCTTCGCCGACGGCGCGCTGGTCGCGTGCGGTTTCGGTACCGCGTTCGAGGCGCTGCTCCGGCTCGGAGTCTCCGGAGCCGACCGTCTCCTGGTGTGCGGCCTCGGGCCGGTCGGCCTCGCGGCCGGGATGCTGGGTCGCGCGCTCGGCGCCGCCGAGGTCATCGGGGTGGAGCGCGACCTCGAGCGTCTCGGGTTCGCCCAGGACGGCGGGCTGTTCGACGACGTGGTCCGCTCCGGCGAGGATGCGGCGGCGACGATCCTCGGCCTCACCGGCGGTCGCGGCTGCGAGGCGACCATCGACTGCTCAGGAGCGGCCGAGGCGCGCGCGCTCGCCCTGGAGTGCACCCGCCGCTGGGGCCGCTGCGCGTTCGTGGGAGAGGGCGGCGAGGTGACCTTCGACGTCTCCGAGCGGCTGATCCACCGGCAGATCACGCTGCTGGGCTCCTGGGTCACCTCGCTCGGCCACATGGCCGACCTGTGCGGCTTCCTGGACGTCCATGGCCTGCATCCGGACGCGACGGTCGGGCACCGGCTGCCGATCGAGCGCGCAGCCGAGGCCTACGCCCTGGCCGACGCGGGACGGCCGGGGAAGGTTTGCCTCGTGTGGGAGTGAGCCTCCTGGTCGGGCCGCGGATCAGCACCGGACGCGGAAGCTCCCGCTAAAGGTGGCCGTGATCCCGTCGGGAGGTCGTCGGCGTGCGCACACCTGGAGCTCACGCCGGGGGCACCCGGCCAATGAACGATGGAGCGCCCCTTCGGTGACCGTCGACCTCCACGCGCATCTCGCGATGTCCCTGACGCCGCCGCTCCGGCCGCTGAGCGCCGGCGCGGCACGGGATCGCGCTCGTGCCGCGCTCATCGCCGCGGCCGGTCGGCTCGGCAACCGCCACCCAGAGACCGGCGGCCCGCGCACGTCGCTCGACCTGCTCCGGGCCGGCGGCGTTCGCGCCGTCGGGTCCGTCCTGTACTCGTACTTCGACGAGGCGATCTGGTCGCCGCGCTGGCACGTCCGTGAGCGCCTGCGCCACCCCAAGCGCCGCTACCACTGGGCACCTCCTGCCGACGGGGCCTTCGCGCGGCTGCTGCGCCAGCTCGACCTCGTCGAGCGCCACGTCGCCGCCGACCCCGGCGGGGCCGTCGTCGTCCGCGACGCGACCGGCCTCGACGCCGCGCTGGCCTCGGGGCGCCTCGCGGTCGTCCATGCTGTCGAAGGGGCGTTTCATCTCGGACCCGACCCGACCCGCATCGACGACCGCGTGGCCCAGCTGGCCCGCCGCGGCGTCGCCTACCTCACCGTCGGCCACCTGTTTCACAAGGGCGTCGCGACCGTCGCGCCGTCGTGGGCAAGCATCGGTGATCGCCGCTGGGAGCGGCTCTGGCCGCAGCCGTCGGGTCCCGGGCTGACCGGGCTCGGCCGTGCGGCCATCACCGGCTGCGTACGCCACGGCGTTGCGGTCGACGTCACCCACCTCGACGCCCGCGCGCTCGCTGAGACGTTCGAGCTCCTCGACGAGCTCGACCCGGCCCGCGCGCATCCCGTCCTCGCGAGTCACAACGCCGTTCGCCTAGGCACCATGGCCTATACGCTCACACCGGCCACGGTTGCGCGGATCGCCGAGCGCGACGGGGTCGTCGGGGTCATCGCGTCCGGACCGCACCTCGCCGACGGGGTGCCCGGTCCGCAGGACGCGCGTGGGCTGATCGCGACGCACGTCGCCGCCCTTGCCCAGATCACCGGGAGCGAGCGCCATGCCGCGATCGGCACCGACCTCGGCGGCTTCATCAGGACGGCCCCTGGCCTCGAGGACGCCGCCGCCCTAGCCGCCCTCGAGTTGTCGCCCGCCGTCGCGGCCGGTAACGCCCTGCGCCTTCTCCGCGCCACGTTCGCTTCGCGTGACTAGCCAGATCGTCCCGACCCACGCGAGCGCCGCAGTCTTCCCAAGCGAAGCCCCGCCGACTGCTCTCATCGAGCGCGTCGGGCCTTCGTCGAGCGCGCCTGCTGCGGCGCTCGTTCGGCTTGACTGGACGTGCCCGGTAGCTAGCGACCGGCTGCCGTTAGCGGCGCGAGGTGGCCGGGTCGCAGGTGCTTGCCGGCGCCGGCGAGCCTGAACGCGCGCTGTGCGGGGGGAGCGGTGCCGCGGGCGTCCCGCACGGTGGCGATGACGACGAGGCGGGCGTGGGGCTCCGCGCCGCGGGGGATCCGCAGCCGGATCACCCGCGAGCGGCCGGGGGTCAGCCGTGTGTAGGCGGTCCGGGCGATGCGCCGCCCGGCGAGCCTGGCGCTGACCGTGCCGGCGCAGGCCCGGCT
>CALMNS010000623.1 GCA_937871635.1 uncultured Solirubrobacter sp. | reverse complement strand
TCGACGAGGCGCCGCTCGCGGACGCCGAGGCGCTGCACGACGCCCTCGTCCGCACCCTCCAGCACACGAGCCGCGCCTTCCGCGCGCCGCTCATCGCCTCCGGGCGAGGGCGCTTCGCGATGATCGGCTCGAAGGCGGCGGTCGCGCCGACGAGCACGAACGCGGCCTACGCGGCGGCCAAGGCCGCCGCCGAGGCCTGGACCTTCGCCCTGGCCGACTCGTTCGCCGGGGCGCCGGCCACGGCCAACGTCGTCGCGGTGAACGCCATCCTCACGCCGGAGATGCGGGCGGCCAACCCCGAGAAGCCCTACGCGACGTTCACCGCGGCCGACGACGTCGCCGCCGCCCTCGCCTACATCTGCTCCGACGCGGCGCGGTCGATGAACGGGCGGCGCGTCATCCTGCACCCATGACCGGTCCTGCCCGCCGCGGCTTCGCCTCCGACAACTACGCCCCCGCCCATCCGGACGCCCTCGCCGCGGTCGTCGCCGCCAACCAGGGCCACGCCGGCGCCTACGGCGCCGACCCGTGGACCGCGCGGCTGCAGGACGACGTGCGCGCCGCCTTCGGTCCGGACGCCGTCGCCTTCCCCGTCTTCAACGGCACCGCGGCCAACGTGCTCTGCCTTCACGCGGTGTGCAAGCCGTGGAACGCGGCGATCGTGTCGACGAGCGCCCACCTGCACACGGACGAGTGCGGGGCGCCCGAGGCGGTCGCCGGCCTCAAGCTCCTCGCCGTCGAGGCCCCCGGCGCGAAGCTCACCCCCGAGCTCGCCGAGACGACGATTCGGATGGTGGGCGACGAGCACGCGCGGCAGGCGCGGGTGATCTCCATCACCCAGAGCACGGAGCTCGGGACGGTCTACTCGGTCGACGAGGTCCGCGCCCTGGCCGACTGGGCCCACGCCCACGACCTCCTCCTCCACGTCGACGGGGCCCGGCTCTTCAACGCCGCCGCCGCCCTCAGGGTCGAGCCGCGCGCCTTCACCACGGACGCCGGGGCCGACCTGCTGTCGCTCGGCGGCACGAAGGCGGGCCTGCTCGGGGCCGAGGCCGTCGTGCTGCTCGCCCCCGGACTCGACGACGGGCTGCGCTTCCTGCGCAAGCAGACGATGCAGCTCGCCTCGAAGATGCGCTACGCCTCGGCGCAGCTCTCGGCGCTCATCGCCGGCCGGCTCTGGGAGCAGACCGCCGGACACGCGAACGCCATGGCCGCCCGGCTCGCCGCCGCGGTCGCCGGCCTGCCGAACCTGACCGTCACCCAGCCCGTCCAGGCCTCCGCCGTGTTCGCCGTCCTCCCCCCGGAGGCGACCGAGCGCCTGCAGGAGCGCTGGCCGTTCTACGTCTGGGACGAGCGCACGGGCGAGGTGCGGTGGATGTGCGCCTGGGACACGACGCCCGAGGACGTCGACGCCTTCGCGGCCGACGTCCGCGCGGAGCTCGGCGCCCTCGTGCCGGCCTAGCCGGAGCCTTGGCAGGGCAGCGGATGCAGTGGGAGGGCGCAGCGACAGGGCACCCTCGCGAACCTGCCTACCCTCCGATCGACCCAAGCGGCGGATGCAGCCGAGGCGGGCGTCCGACGGCGCGCCGTGCCGCGAACGCCGCGTAGCCCGCGAACTGCCGAGCCCGCGCCGGGAGCTCAGCGGGCCGTCGGCGCCCGGTACGCAGCAGCTGACGTGCGACGTTCCGGCGCTCCCTCGCGAGAACGGGAGCCAGCTCCGGCACCGGTACCGGCGCTCGCGTCGCGGCGTCCGCCGCGAGGCCTTCGAGCACCCAGAGGGGATCCAGCCAGCTGTCGGCGTGGATCTCGTCGGTGAGCCCACCGTACGCGCGGCGGAAGACACTGAGCTCCTCGTCGAGGAACCCGATGTCGTAGTGGACCATCAGCCGAACCGTCAGGTCCACGTCCGACAAGGTTCCGACCCTCAGGTTGACGAGGCCGACCCGCTCGAGACTCGAACGCCGCAGCATCATGGACGACGGTTCGCCGACCCAGTTGTCCGCGATGCCGCCTCGCAGCCACTCCCGGAGCAGGGATCGGCCGTCGTTGACCCGCTGCAGGCTCGAAAAGTTCCGGTCGGGGCGACCGTAGACCTCGAGCCACTGACGCTGGCCCGCGTCGGTCGGGTGCGAGAGCTCGATCTGGCGGGGAGCGAAGACGAGACCGACCCGCTCGTGCGCCTCGAAGAGCTCGAGCATCCGCTCGACGCACCCCGGCAGCAGCCGGTCATCCGCGTGCAGCGGCTTGACGAACTCGCCGGACGAGAGCTCGATCGAACGGTTGGTGTTGCGCTGGAACCCGAGGTTGCGGGGGTTCCGGTGCAGCCGGATCCGCGGGTCGTCGTAGCTTTCGACGATGGCGACGGTCTCGTCGGTCGACGCGTTGTCGACGATGACGATCTCGGTCTGCTCGTACGTCTGCGCGAGGGCGGACTCGAGGCAGGCACGGATCGTGCGGGCCCCGTTGTACACCGGGATCGCGATTGAGACGCGCGGAGGCGCGACGGACGTGGGGCGTGGTGTACCGGCGGTGGACATCGGCGATCATCCCGTTCTGGTTCGCAAGGCGCTTGCAGCCTGAGTCATCGCCGCAGGCCCACCACGCTACCGCGTCGGTTCGTCCCCGCCGGGGAGCCGACTCGGCGTGAGCGTCCGGTCAGCTCGCGCCGACCGGGTTGCGCTTTCGGCGGTGTCGGACGAGGATCGCCCGCCGGAGGCTGCCAGGCCGCAGCTTGTCCGGCAGCATGTCCAATCGCTCAGCCAGCGTCGCGTAGACGACGCAGTAGAAGGCCGCGTCGGCCGCGCTGATCAGCGCTGCGGGCAGGCGGCCGTCCGGCACGCTGATCAGCAGCCACGAGAGGGCGATCGGAAGGGCGGGGACGAGTGCGACGACCGCGGGAAGCCCGACCGATCGGGCGTAGACCCGGGCCGGGATGCCGTGCTGGCGATGGAAGTAGACGAGGAAGACGACGCAGCCGGTGACGATGCCGACGACGCTGCCGGTCGCGACGCCCCAGATGCCGAACACCGGCGTGAGCGCCAGCATGAAGGCGACCGTCACCACGGCCGTGAGCGCCGACACGCCGGCGATCATCCCGGCCCGCCCCTCGCCCAGCGACAAGGCGTAGGCGACGCCCGTGCTGAGGTTGACGCAGTTGGCCAATGTCAGCGCCACGAACACCGCGACGGAGTCCTTGGGCACTTCGTCGAGCCAGGCCACGAGCAGGGCGGGGGCGCTGGCGGACAGGAAGATGAGCAAGGGAAACGACACCGACATCGATCGGGTGTTGTAGTGCCGGTAGAAGTCGGCGATGACCCCCTTGCCGTCCTTGACGATGCGCGCGGTGGCGGTGGGCACCATCGCCGCCACGCTCATGACCGCCACTGACTTGGCGGCCAGCACGGCGCGGCTTGCGAGGTCGTAGGCGCCCGCGATCCGGACGTCGAGGAACACCGCGATGATGATCTTGGCCCCCTGCCCGGTGCTGAGGTCCCCGATCCAGGAGACCTGGTTCTTCGCCGAGAAGGCCAGGACCTCTTTGACCAGGGGCCGTGGCGGCAAGCGCAGACGGGGAGGACCGACGACCGACCGCAGCGAGGCGTAGGCGAACCCGAGACCCAGGACGCCGGCCACCACGTTGGCGACGGCATAGACCGCCAGATCGTTCGATACGACCAGCGCCGCGATGCTGAGGGCGAAGTTCGTGACGTTGAAGCACACCTCCGCGATGTTCGGGGGGATGAACTGCTCCATGCCTTCCGGCACCGCCCGCATCACGGAGCGGTAGGCGTTGAGCGCGGAGATGCCCACGGCCGAGAGCAGGACGACACGCATCTGCGGCACGGTGAGCACATCGTCGAGTGCGTGAGTCACCGGCGCGGCCGCGAAGAAGCCGGCCGTTCCGGCCACCAGGCCGACGAACGTCACGGCCATGAGCCCAAGCGTGAAGCACTGCTGAACGGCCCGACGGTCGCCGCTCGCCTCGTAGAACGCCACGAATCGGCCGAGGCCGCGAGTGATCCCGAGATCCATCAGGCCCGCGTACATGGCGAAGGCGCCCGTGACCGCCCATACACCGAACTGCGCAAGTCCGAGGCGGGCCAGCATGATCGGCGCGAGGATGAAGCTGAACACGTATCCCGTGATCAGGGCGGCGGTCACCGCGAACGAGTTGCGGAACAGCACGGAGCCGCCTGAGCGCCGGGCCGGCGTGGGAGCGGGGGAGGAGGGAGGGGAGGAGGCGGACGAGGACATAGGGAGAGGAACGGTGCTCGACCGTCCACTCTGGCAGGCAGGGGACCAGGCCAGCGATCGAGCGCGGAACCGTCCCGGCCGTGGGCGCGCGAGCGACCCGGCGGCCGGCCCTCACGGCAAGGCGAGCGCTTCCCGGCTGATCGCCGCCACCCGCCGGCGGCTGCAGTGGGCCCGGATCGTCTCGCGCGCCGCTGCGCCCACCGCATGGGATCGCTCGGGGTTCGAGAGCAGCTCCTCGACATGACGGACCAGGGCGTCGACGTCGCCGACGTCGAACAGCTCGCCAGTCCGGCCGGGGGTCACGACGTCGCGGACCTCGCCCACGTCGGTCGCCACGACCGGCAGACCGGCCGCCATCGCCTCGCAGACGGCGATCGAGAGGCCCTCCGACCGGGAGGGCATCACGAACACGGCGCAGTCGGCGTACAGCGCGGGGGTGTCCTCGACGAACCCGAGGAAGTCGACCGCGTCCTCGATCCCAAGCCGGCGCGCGTCGAGCCGCAGAGCATCGTCGAGCGGCCCCCGGCCCGCGATCGCCACCCGGAGCGACGGACGCCCGACGCTCAGGCGAGCGACGGCCTCGAGCAGATCCTCGATGCGCTTGCGCGGGATGAGCTGGGATGCGCACAGCACGTCATAACGAACCCGATCTGGACGCGAGATATCGAAGAGACGATCGTCCACGCTGGCGGGAAGCACGACGACGCGCTCGGGGGGTACGCCGCGAGCGATGAGGTCCCGCCTTGCCTCTGAGCCCATGACGGCGACGACCGATGCCCGGCGAATCGCCCAGACCAGGACGCGCTCGAGCACCGGCACCGGCCGCGAGAGCCGGCCGAGCACCTTGTTGTCGGACGTGTAACCGCCGCCCTCCCACTCACGCGGGCCGCCGATGAGGTGGATCAGCACCCGCCGGCGCGTCAGGGCGCCCACGAGCAGCGCGGTGAGCGAATGGGGGACGAGGTTGTAGGCGACGACCCAGCGCGGCCGCTCGCGGACCGCCACGACGATCGCGAGGACGAGCTTCGCTCCCGCCCGTCCCAGGGTCCGCCGCAGGAGCCGCGGGGGCACGGCGCTGCGGACCTTCGGCATGAGCGGGGCCGCCCGGTCGGCGATCAAGGTGATCGCCTTCACGCCGTCCAGGTCGGCGATCGGTCCGACGTGGGCCTCGAACTGGTTGGGATTGAGCGTGACGGTGACCAGCAGCCGTCCGGCGACTCCGCGGCGCCCTGACGCGGACCGGGGCTTCACTCGCACGGGCACTTCCGGGTTCGGTGGCGCCGCAAGTTGAGCCTACTTTCCCCGTTACTATGGCGGTGGGTCCGCTCGAGGGCGACACGTTCTTCCCACCCAGCGGGGTGCCGTGCCTCCGAGCGCGCCCCGCCCGGCGTTTCCCTGAAAGCGATCACGGATGGAGTCAAGCATGAAGATCCTCGTCACCGGCCACGACGGCTATATCGGAACGGTCCTCACGCCGCACATGGTCGCCGCCGGCCACCAGGTGGTCGGCCTCGACATCGGGCTGTTCGACGGATGCGCCTACGGCGACATCCCGGCCGTCGAGGGGCTCGCCGGTGTACGCGACGTCCGTGACGTGGAGGCCGAGCATCTCGAGGGCTTTGACGCGGTCATGCATCTCGCGGCGATCTCCAACGACCCGATCGGCGACCTCAACGCCGACGTGACCTACGCGATCAACCACCGCGCCAGCGTCCGGCTCGCCGAGCAGGCCAAGCAGGCCGGCGTCTCGCGCTTCATCTTCTCCTCGTCGTGCAGCACGTACGGCTCCGCGGACGGCGAGGAGGCGCTCGACGAGTACGCCGACTTCAACCCGGTCACGCCCTACGGCGAGTCCAAGGTCCTCGCCGAGCGCGACATCCGCCCCCTGGCCGACGACCGGTTCAGCCCCGTGTTCCTGCGCAACGCCACCGCGTACGGCTACTCGCCGCGCCTGCGCGGCGACCTCGTCGTCCAGAACCTCCTTGCCTACGCGCACACGATCGGCGAGGTCCGCCTTCAGAGCGACGGACGCTCCTGGCGGCCGCTCGCCCACATCGAGGACATCTCGCGCGCCTTCCTGGCCGCGCTCGAGGCGCCGCGCGACGCCATCCACAACGAGGCCTTCAACATCGGCCGCGACGAGGACAACCTGCAGATCCGGGACCTCGCGCTGATGATCGAGGCGACCGTCCCCGGCAGCCGGGTGACCTTCGCCGAAGGCGCGAGCGCCGACAAGCGCTCCTACCGGGTCTCGTTCGAGAAGGCCCGGACCTCGCTGCCCGGCTTCGATCCCCAATGGACCGTGCAGCGCGGCGTCGACGAGGTCTACGAGGCCTACAAGACGCGCGGCCTTGACCTGGACGACTTCCTGACCTCGCGGTTCCAGCGCATCAAGCGCGTGCTCGAGCTCAAGGAGGCGGGCCGCCTGGACGACGACCTGCGCTGGCGCGAGGCCGTGCCCGCGGCCGCCGGGGCCTAGGGACCCCGCGTGTCATCCAAGGACACCCCAACCGCGGACATCCCGGTCGTCATCCTCGCGGGCGGGATGGGCACCCGCATGCGCGAGGCGACCGAGTCCCTGCCCAAACCGATGGTCGACATCGGGGGCAAGCCGATCCTCTGGCACATCATGAAGCTCTACGGCCACTACGGCCACCGGCGCTTCATCGTCTGCCTGGGCTACAAGAGCTGGAGCATCAAGGAGTACTTCCTGCGCTACCGCGAGCAGCTGTCGGACATCACGGTGCGGATCGGTGACAACCACGGCGTCGACTTCCACCACAAGCCGGCGGAGGAGGACTGGGAGGTGACGCTGGCCGAGACGGGCCTGACCAGCGGCACCGGCGCCCGGCTGCGCCTCGTCCGCGAGTACCTCGACACGGACACCTTCATGTTCACCTACGGCGACGGGATCGGCGCGGTCGACGTCGCCGCCTCACTCGAGTTCCATCGCTCGCACGACAAGATCGGGACGGTGACCGGCGTCCACCCGACGTCGCGGTACGGGGAGATGCGGGTCGAGGGTGAAACCGTGGCCGAGTTCAACGAGAAGCCGACCGCCCCGTCGGGCTTCGTCAGCGGGGGCTTCTTCGTGCTCCAGCGCGAGTTCCTCGACTACCTCGACGACTCACCGGACCTCCTCTTCGAGCAGGCGCCGCTGCAGAACCTCGCCCGCGACGAGCAGCTCGCGGTCTTCGCCCACGAGGACTTCTGGATGGGGATGGACACCTACCGCGAATACACGATGCTCAACCGACTGTGGGCGGACGGCGAGGCCCCCTGGCGCGTCTGGGAGAAGGACTGACCACCATGCGATTCGTCGAGACCGAGCTGTCGGGCGCCTGGGTGGTCGAAGCCGAGCTGCGCGAGGACCACCGCGGCTACTTCACCCGCGCGTTCGACGCCAAGCTCTTCGAGGAGCACGGCATGAACCCGGCCAACGCCCAGAGCAACCTGTCGCAGAACCACGTGCGCGGGACGCTCCGCGGGCTGCACTACCAGATCCCGCCGGCGACGGAGACCAAGTTCATCCGCTGCGTCCGGGGAGCGATCCTCGACGTCATCGTCGACATGCGCCCCGACTCGCCGACCTACCTTCGGCACATCGCCGTCGAGCTGACCGCGGCGAACAACCGCGCGCTCTACGTCCCCGGGATGTTTGCCCACGCCTATCTCACGTTGGAGGACGACACGGCGGTGACCTACCAGGTCAGCGAGTACTACACGCCGGGCCAGGAGCGCGGACTGCGCTACGACGACCCGGCGCTCGGCATCGAGTGGCCCATCGCCGTCGAGGTCATCTCCGAGAAGGACCTGGCGTGGCCGTTGCTCGAGGAGCAGGCCGAGGTGGCGACGTGATGATCGTCGACACCGCGCTGCGCCGCCGGGAGGCCGAGGGCCGCCCGGTCCGCGTCGGTATGGTCGGGGCGGGCTTCATGGGCCGCGGCGTGGCCAACCAGATCCTCAACTCCGTCCCGGGCATGGAGCTCGTGGCCGTCTGCAATCGTCGCCTGGAGCCCGCCAGACGCGCCTACGACGAGGCCGGAGCCGAGTCACCGGTGCTCGTCGAGACCGTGCAGGCCCTAGAAGCGGCCATCGCGAGCGGAACGCCAGCGGTGACCGACGACCCGTCGGTGGTGTGCGGTGCGGAGGGCGTCGACGTGGTCCTCGAGATCACCGGCTCCATCGACTTCGCCGCCGGGGTCGTTCTCGACGCCATCGACCACGGAAAGCACGTCGTGGTCATGAACCCGGAGCTCGACGGCACCCTGGGGCCGCTCCTGAAGACCTACGCCGACAAGGCGGGCGTCGTCTACACCACGAGCGACGGCGACCAGCCGGGCGTCCAGGGCAACCTGTTCCGCTACGTGCGGGGCCTCGGCGTCACGCCGCTGCTGATGGGCAATGTGAAGGGCCTACAGGACGAGTACCGGAACCCGACAACCCAGGAGGAGTTCGCCCGCAAGTGGGGCCAGAACCCCTACATGGTCACGAGCTTCGCCGACGGCACGAAGATCGCCTTCGAGCAGGCGACCGTCGCCAACGCCTTCGGCCTGACCGTCCTCGAGCGCGGCATGACGGGCATCGAGCACAAGGGGCACGTCGACGAGCTCACGGAACACTTCGACGTCGACCGCCTGCGCGAGCTCGGCGGCGTCGTCGACTACGTGGTGGGCTCGCAACCCGGCCCGGCGGTCTTCTGTCTCGGCACGCACGACGATCCCAAGCAGCGGCACTACCTCAACCTCTACAAGCTGGGGGAGGGGCCGCTGTACTCCTTCTACCAGCCGTATCACCTCTGCCACTTCGAGACCCCGTCCTCGCTCGCGCGCGCGGTGCTCTTCGACGACCCTACGATGGCTCCGGACGGGCCGCCGCGGGTCGAGGTGGTGGCCACGGCGAAGGTCCCCCTCAGCGAGGGCCAGACCATCGACGGGCTGGGCGGCTATCTGACGTACGGCCAGGCCGAGACGGCGGAGGTGACCGCCGCGGAGCGGCTCCTCCCGAGCGGTGTGGCTGAGGGATGCGTCGTCACGCGGGACCTTCCGCGCGACCACGTGCTCACGTACGACGACGTCGAGCTGCCGCCCGGACGGCTCGTCGACCGCCTACGAGCGGAGATGGCCGACCGCTTCGGGTCCCAGCCCGTCGTGAGATGATCGCCGGGGCGGCCGCGCTTCCGTCCGCCTCATCCACGCCGCCCCGGCGGCGAGCCATACCGACGGCGAGCCGACTCGCCACGCGCCCGACGACACGAATCGAACGGTCGTCGGCGGCCTTCAGACGACGCGACGGGTTCCGATAAGGGGGGAATCCCGTCATCGTCCAACCAGGGGCCTTATTATCACAGCCTCAAGCCTGGAGCCCGCCCGTGTCGCCCATGACCGCCATTACGGACGCTACCTCACCGCATGAAGTGAAGGGCCATCCCGCCGTCGCACCGAGCATCCCTGACGCGCCGAGCCAGGCAGTCTGCCGGTCGTGCGGGACACAGGGACTCCTGAGCCTCCTGGACCTGGGCAGCCAGCCGCTGGCCAACCGTCTGCGCCAAGCTCAAGACCTCACCGTCGAGGAGCCCCGCGTCCCCCTGCACCTGGTCCTCTGCGCGCGCTGCTCCCTGGTCCAGATCATCGACTCGGTGGCGCCGGACCTTCTCTTTACCGACTACCCCTACTTCTCCTCGGTCATCCCCAGCTTGGTCGCGCATGCGAAGCAGACCGCGACCCGGATCGTCGAACAGCTCGGGCTTGACGGCGCGAGCCTCGCCATGGAGATCGCCAGCAACGACGGGTACATGCTGCAGCACTACCGGGACGCCGGCGTCCCCGTCCTCGGCGTCGACCCCGCCCGCAACATCGTCGCCGTCGCGGAAGCGCGAGGCATCCCCACCCGCTGTGCGTTCTTCGGGCGCGAGGTGGCGGCCGAGTTGGTCGCCGAGGGTCACCGCCCCGACGTGGTCCACGCCAACAACGTGCTGGCCCACGTCCCCGACCTCAACGGCTTCGTGGCCGGCCTGGCGATGCTGGTCGGGGATCATGGGCGGTTGGTGACCGAGAGTCCCTATCTCAAGGATCTGCTCGACAACCTCGAGTTCGACACGATCTACCACGAGCACCTGAGCTACTACTCGCTCACCGCACTGGATCGGCTGTTCACCCGGCACGCGCTCGTCATCGAGGAGGTCGAGCACCTGTCGATCCATGGCGGCACGCTGCGCCTCACGGTCTCCTCACAAGATGTCGGGACGCGAGGCGCGACCGTCCTCGAGCTGCTCGCGGAGGAGCAGCGGTGGGGTGTCGACCACCCGGAGACCTACGCGCGCTTCGGCGACCGCGTGGGGGCGCTTCGCGAGGAGCTCACCGACCTCTTGGACGGCTTGCTCGCCGATGGCGCCTCCATCGCCGCCTACGGGGCGTCCGCGAAGGGAAGCACACTGCTCAACACCTTCGGCATCGGCCGCGAGCGCCTGCGCTACATCGCTGACGCCAGTCCGCACAAGCAGGGGCTGTTCGCCCCGGGCACCGGGCTCGAGATCGTCCCTCCCACTCGCCTGATCGAGGATGGGATCGACTACGTCCTCCTGCTGGCCTGGAACTTCGCCGACGAGATCCTGGCGCAGCAGCACGCCTATCGGGAGTCGGGCGGGCGGTTCATCGTGCCCGTCCCGGCGCCGCGGGTCGTGGATGGGTGACGCTCGACGCCGTTCGTCGCGAGCTTCGCGCCGAGGAAGTCGGCGCGGAGCTGCATGACCTGATCGCCGAGCTACTCCCGTTCTGCCGTTCGATCACCGGCGACGGCGTGCGCCAGACGCTCGCCCGCCTCGGCGAGCGGATCCCGCTGGCCGTCCACGAGGTCCCGACCGGCACACCCGTGCTGGACTGGACGGTGCCTGCCGAGTGGACGATCCGGGACGCCTACGTAGCCGACGAGTCCGGCCGGCGGCTGATCGACTTCCGGGCCTCGAACCTCCACGTCCTCAACTACAGCGTCCCGGTGCGGACTCGCCTCCCGTTCGCCGAGTTGCGGCCGCATCTGTTCACGTTGCCCGACCAGCCCTCGAGGATCCCGTACCGCACCTCCTACTACAACGAGAACTGGGGCTTCTGCCTGGCTCACGAGCGCCTTGCCGACTTCAGCGAGGACGAACGCTACGACGTCGTGGTGGACGCCGACCTGAGCGACGGTCATCTGACCTACGGCGAGTACCTGCTCGAAGGTGAGAGCTCCGACGAGGTCCTCGTCTCCTGCCATGTCTGTCACCCCTCCCTCTGCAACGACAATCTCTCAGGAGTGGCCGTGGCGACACGGCTCGCCCAGCTGCTGGCTGGAGCCGAGCGGCGGTTGAGCTACCGCTTCGTCTTCGTCCCCGGAACGATCGGTTCCATCACTTGGCTCGCTCGCAACGAGGCGGCCATCGCCCGCACGCGTCACGGGCTCGTCCTCACCGGCGTGGGGGACCGTGGGGGGCCGACGTACAAACGCAGCCGCCGGGGTGACGCCGCGATCGACCAGGCGATGGTCCACGTGCTCGGTCAGGATGGACGGGCGCACGCCGTCGAAGACTTCTCGCCCTGGGGCTACGACGAGCGCCAGTACTGCTCGCCGGGCTTCGACCTGCCGGTCGGTTGCCTAATGCGGACGCCTCACGGTCGCTACCCCGAGTACCACACCTCCGGCGACGACCTCGACTTCGTGTCCGCCGAGGCGCTGGCCGACAGCCTCGATCATTGCCTCCGGGCCTTCGACGTACTGGAGCGCGACAGCACCTTCATCAACCTGAGCCCGAAGGGCGAGCCGCAGCTCGGCCGCCGCGGTCTCTACGGGGCGATCGGCGGGAGCGCTGACAAACGCACCGACGAGCGGGCCATGCTCTGGGTCCTGAACTACTCCGACGGCGAGCACTCGCTTCTCGACATCGCAGAGCGCTCGGGGTTGCCCTTCCACATCGTCGCGGGATCGGCGGCCCTGCTCAGCGAGCATGGGCTGCTGGCCGCCGCCGGGCGTACCGCCACGGTCGGTACGTGATGATCGGCCAGCGCTATGCGCAATCGCGGAAGCGCTCTGAAGCGGCCCGGGGCGTCATTCCCGGTGGCGCTCACGCCTACGCGAAGGGAGACGACCAGTATCCGGAGGGCATGGCGCCGATCGTCGAACGCGGCGACGGATGCCGGGTCTGGGACGTCGACGGCAACGAGTACGTCGAGTACGGCATGGGACTCAGATCGGTCACGCTGGGCCACAACCATCCCGGCGTGACCGCGGCGGTCAAGCAGGCGCTCGACCTCGGGGTGAACTTCGTCCGGCCGCACGTCTCGGAAGGCGAGGCGGCCGAAGAGCTGCTCGACTTGTTCCCGCACGCGGACATGGTCAAGTTCGGCGTGAACGGCTCCGACGCCACCACCGGTGCGGTTCGCCTCGCGCGAGCCCACACGGGCCGCGACATGATCGCGATCTGCGCGGATCATCCGTTCTTCGCCACCGCCGACTGGTTCATCGGTACGACGGCGATGCCGGGCGGAGTGCCGGCCACGGTTCGCGACCTCACCGTGTCCTTCCGGTACAACGACCTCCGGTCGGTCGAGGCGATGTTGGACGCGCACCCGGGCCGCATCGCCGCAGTGATCCTCGAGGCGGAAACCACTGAGGCGCCGGATCCCGCCTTCTTCCCCGGCCTGCGGAGGCTCTGCGACCGGCACGGGGTGGTGCTGATCCTGGACGAGATCATCACGGGTTTCCGGTGGCATCTTCACGGCGCGCAGCACGTCCACGCCATAGAGCCGGACCTGAGCACCTTCGGCAAGGGGATGGCGAACGGATTGCCGTTGTCAGCTCTCGTGGGTCGGCGTGAGCTCATGGAACTCGGTGGCTTCTCCCGCGACCGCGACCGGGTCTTCCTCCTCTCGCACACCTACGGCGCCCAGCCGTGGGCGCTCGCCGCGCTGTCGGCCACCATCGAGACCCATCGGAGCGAAGGGGTGGCCGCCGGGCTCGCGCGCAGTGGCGCGCGGCTTCGGGCCGGGGTCGAGTCGGTCGTCCGGGCGCGGGGACTGGAGCGCCACGTCGAGGTGCTCGGCCGAGACTGCAACCTCGTGTTCGCCACGCGTGACGCGGACAGCGAGCGCAGTCAAGGCTTCCGGACGTTGTTCCTGCAGGAGCTCCTGACCCGCGGCGTGCTCTCGCCGAGCTTCGTCGTGAGCTTCGCGCATACCGACGAAGCGGTCGACCTGACGATCGACGCCGTCGAGCATGCGCTCCCGGCCTATGAGCGCGCGCTCGAGTTCGGTCTTGATGGCGTGTTGGTCGGCCGCCCGGTGCGGCCGGCGATCCGCCCTCGGGGTTGAGCCGCTCGAGCGGCCGGGCGCCCTCGGGCACCGAGCCGCTCAGCCGGCGCCTGGGCCGCGCCCGGCCGGCTCCGGGTTGCGGCGGAACGACTTGACGTCGAAGTCGGGCGGCTCGCCGAAGGCCTCGATCCACTGCGCGCGGAACTGCCGGTAGCGGCGGATGGCCTCCGAGCGCCGGTCGAGGTCGACGAGCAGGCCGAGCAGCTCGCGCTGGCTCGAGCCGTCGAACGGCTCGAGCTCGGCTAGCCGGGCCAGGGCGTGGACGGCGGCCTCCCGGTCGCCGAGGCCGCGGCGCGCGTCGGCGAGCGCCCGCAGCACCCGGCAGGCGATCCCGTGCAGGCGGTCGCGCTCGGCGAAGGCCCACTCCGCGTAGGGCTCGTCGGCGAGGAACTCGCCCGTGTAGAGGGCCACCGCCCGCTCGAGCGGCTCCTTCGCGCGCTCGAAGTCCTGCTGGGCCCGCGCGCTCAGTCCTTCCGCGGCGGCGGCCTCGAAGTCGTCCGCGTCGACGTGGATGAGCCGCCCGTCGAGCAGGTAGCCGCCGTCGCGCGCGACGACGAAGGACGACGCGGAGTGGCGCGCGCGGGCCGGCTCGAGGCGCTTGCGCAGGGCGAAGACGGTGTTGCGCAGGTTGACGAGCGCCTCGCGCCCCGCCTCAGGCCAGAGGTGCGCGAGCAGGAGATCCGAGTGGGTGACGTGCCCGCGCTCGCAGATGAGGAGCTTGAGCAGCTGGCCGGGGAGCTGGCCGAGCCAGGCGCCGTCGATCGGCCCCTCCGCGCTCGCCACGGTCGTGCGCCCGAGCGTGTGCACCCGCAAGGCGGGGCCCGACAGCCAGTGCGGCTCGGTGCGCTTGCGCCGGTCGCGCGGATCGGCGGGCCGCACCTGCAGCAGCGCGGTGACGTCCGAGAGCGGCGCGGCGGTCACCCAGACGGCCTTGGGCGGCTCGATCCCCGGCAGCTCGAGCCGGACGTCCGGCAACGGCGCGCCGGTGGCCAGCGCGAGCGCCGACAGGCACTCCCCGCCCAGCGGCGCGTCGTCGCGACGGCAGCCGAGCAGCGCGCAGCAGGTGTCTGCGGTCGGCGCAGCGCGGTCGAGCAGCCGGCGCGCCGCCCCGTTTGCGGCCCGGACCTCGCCCGTGGGCGAGGTGACGAGGAGCCCGTAGGGAAACCGGTCGAAGACGCCGCGCGTGATCGCGTCGCCGTCGAGCCGCGGATCGACCGGGCGTTCGTGGGGCAGGTGCGCGGTGGCCATGGTCCTCCCGGTATGGTCGGCCGCAGGGGCGCCAACTGCAGCCCGACGATCCGCACGTGACCCCGGTCGACCTCGCAGTCAGGACGATGACAACCGCGGAACCGGGGCCCGAGGCGATTATTCGCCGGGTGGCCGGGCTGGCGCACAAGCCGGGAGAAACACCGCAAGAACTTCGCTGGACGCTCGTTGTTACGGGTGGAAGGATCGAACGCAGGGCAGCAGTGTTCGACCCGGCCTGACGACGTCCTGATCTCTTGGAAACGAGCGCAGTAGCCCCACCATGTCCGAACCGAAGTCCATCACCGTCCACCTCGGGACCTCGCTCGACGGCCTCGACACCCTCGAGCAGGTCGAGGACCGCCGCCGCCCGGGTCGGCGCTTCACTCCGACCCGTCCGTTCGGACGGCGCGCGGACGACCGGATCCCGGAGCCGCCGCTCACCGAGGCGCCCGCGCGCACCAGCGTCGCCGTCCGTGACCGCCTGTACCGCCGGGTGCTCGCGGTGGCCGACGCGAGCTCCGCCGCCCTCGCCATGCTCATCGCCGCGGTCGTCCTGGGCGACGACCGCGTCAAGCTCGCCACCCTGGCCGTGCTGCCCCTGGTGGTGCTCATCTACAAGGTGGCCGGGCTCTACGAGCGCGACGAGCTCGTGCTCAAGCGCTCGACGCTCGACGAGCTCCCGATGCTCTTCCAGCTCTCCGGCCTGTTCGCGCTGGTCACGTATCTGCTCGGCGATCGCCTGGTCGAGGGCTCGCTCGACGAGCGTCAGGTCCTCGGCCTGTGGGCCACCGTGTTCGTCTGCACGGTGTGGGGGCGCAAGCTCGCCCGGTACCTCGCGTGCCGCCGCGCCACCACCGAGCGGTGCCTGGTGATCGGCAGCCCGCAGGTCGGCGACAACGTCCGGCAGAAGATGCGCGACTCCAAGGTGAACGCCGAGGTCGTGGCCACCCTGCCGCTGGCCGAGGGCAGCCGGGCCCTGGCGTCCGGTGCCGTGCGCTTCAGCGGCCTGATCCACGACATGCGGATCGACCGCGTCATCCTCGCGCCGGTCAGCACCGACTCGGCCGACATGCTCGACCTGATCCAGATCGCCAAGGCGGCCGGCGTCCGGGTGAGCATCCTGCCCCGGATGCTCGAAGTGGTCGGGACGTCGGTCGAGTTCGACGACCTCGACGGCATGCCCATGCTCGGCATCCGCCGCTTCGGGCTCACGCGCTCCTCGCGCGTCCTCAAGCGCAGCTTCGACCTGGTCGGGGCGACGGTGGGCATGGTGGCGATCGCCCCGATGCTCCTGGTCATCGCCGCCGCGATCCGGCTCGACTCCCGGGGTCCCGTCTTCTTCCGCCAGACCCGCGTGGGCCGCGACGGCGAGCGCTTCGGGATGGTCAAGTTCCGCTCGATGATCCCCGACGCCGAGGAGCACAAGGCGGACCTGGTGCACCGCAACGAGGCCGTCGGCTTGTTCAAGATCCAGAACGACCCCCGCATCACCCGCGTCGGGCGCTTCCTGCGCCGGACCTCGCTCGACGAGCTGCCCCAGCTCTTCAACGTCCTCCGGGGCGAGATGAGCCTGGTCGGACCGCGGCCGCTGGTGGTCGACGAGGACGCGCGGGTCGAGGGCATGATGCGCTCGCGCCTGCACCTCACCCCCGGGATGACCGGGCCCTGGCAGGTGCTCGGCTCGGCCCGGATCCCGATGCCCGAGATGGTCAAGATCGACTACCTCTACATCGCCGGATGGTCGCTGTGGAGCGACGTCAAGCTGCTCCTGCGCACGGTCCCGCACATGCTGTCGCGCGGCGGCATGTAGGCAGGATCTCGCCCACGCAGCGCCGAATCGCTCAACGAGCGGGGTACGAATCGCCAGTCTGGGTAACCTCCCGGACATCGCTGTGCTGTTGAGGAGAGTGCTGTGAGTGGTGTGCTGATTATCGCGCTCGGCGTGGTCGTCTGGCTGTGTCTCTGCCTGATCTTCCTGGGGATGTGCGTCAGCGCCAAGGAGGGCGACGACGAGCAGGCCGCCGACGCCGGGGCGTCCTCGCCGCGGCGGGCGCCTGCGCTATCCTGACTCCTTGACCTCGCGAAGTTCGGCGGGGTCTCTTTTTGCCCCGAACGACCCAGACGGGAGCCGTCTCGCACCATGGCCCGCGGAGACGTCCGGATCGCTGTGACCCTCGCCTGCGAGGACTGCAAGCGCCGGAACTACCAGACCAACAAGAGCAAGCGCAACAACCCCGATCGCATCGGCCTGCGGAAGTACTGCAAGTGGTGCCG
>CALMNS010000622.1 GCA_937871635.1 uncultured Solirubrobacter sp. | reverse complement strand
GTGCAGGGGCCGGGGGGCGGCCCCTCGGCCCCGGGCTGCGGGTCGTCGAGGAGGACGGCGGCGGCGTGATCGCCTGCGGGGAGTGCGGCGCCGTGCTCTCCGGCGCCGGCGCCAACTGGAAGGGGGGCGCGCGCGTGCGCGAGGTCCCCTTGCAGGAGGGCAACGCGCTCATCCCCGACCCCCACCGGCTGATCGACGACGACGTCGTCCTGCGCCAGTTCGCCTGCCCCGGCTGCCTGCGCCTCCTCGACGACGAGGTGGGCCGCCGCAGCGACCCGCCGCTGTGGGACATCCGGCTGAACGGAGGCAACTGATGGGCTACCTGGGCGTCGACATCGGCGGGACCTTCACCGACGTCGTCCACCTCGCCGACGACGGCACGGTGGCCGCGACCAAGTCGTCGTCCACCCCGCCCGACTTCGAGCGCGGCTTCCTGGCCGCCGTCGAGAAGGTCGCCGGCCTGCGCGACACCGGCGTCGAGGAGCTGCTGCGCGGCTGCGACATCGCCCTGCACGGGACCACGGTGGCGACGAACGCGCTCGTCGAGCTGCGGGGCGCGACGGTCGGAATGATCACCACCCGCGGGCACCGGGACACGCTGCCCGTGATGCGGGCGAGCGGGCGCGCCAAGGGCCTGCCGGTCGACCAGCTCCTGCACGCGTCGCGGCAGCACAAGCCCCGGCCGGTCGTCCGCCCCGAGCTGATCGTCGAGGTCGACGAGCGGATCGACGCCCGCGGCGAGGTCGTCGTGCGGCTCGACGAGGACGGCGTGGCGCGGGCGACCCGCCAACTGCTCGACGCGGGCGCGGACGCCGTCGCCGTCTGCTTCCTGTGGTCGGTGGCGAGCTCCGCCCATGAGGACCGCGCCCTGGAGATCGTGCGCGAGGTGGCGCCGGACGTCTACGCGACCGCCTCGCACCTGGCCTCCGCCCGGCTCGGCGAGTACGAGCGCTTCGCCGCCGCCGCCATCAACGCGTTCCTCGGGCCCGAGACCCAGGGGTACCTGACCCGGCTCAAGCGCGACCTCGTCGACGCGGGCCTGCGGGGGCGCCTGCTCATCATGCAGGCCTCCGGCGGCGTGGCCCCCGACGACCGCGCCGCCGCCCTCCCCGTCCTGACCATCGGCTCGGGACCCTCGGCCGGCGTGGCGGCGAGCACCGTCCTCGCCGCCCGCCGCGGCGAGGAGCACGTGATCGCCACCGACATGGGCGGCACCAGCTTCGACGTCGCCCTGATCGCGGGCGGCCAGCCGGTCCGCTCGCAGTCGACCGTCGAGAACCAGTACGAGTTCTACCTTCCGCGGACCGACATCCGCTCGATCGGCAGCGGCGGCGGCAGCGTCGTCTGGCGCGACCCCGGCTCGGGCACGCTGCGCGTCGGGCCCGAGAGCGCGGGCGCCCATCCCGGGCCGGTCTGCTACGGGCGCGGCGGCACGCGTCCGACGATCACCGACGCCAACCTGCTGCTCGGCTACCTCAACGCCGACAACTTCCTGGGCGGCGAGCTTCGGCTCGACCGTGACGGCGCCGAGCGGGCGCTCGGGGAGGTCGGCCGCAGCGTCGGCATGAGCGCCGTCGAGACGGCGCTGGCGGCCCGCCACATCGTCGAGGCGCAGATGGCCGACCTGATCCGGCAGATGACCGTGGAGCGGGGGATGGATCCGCGCGACTTCGCGCTGTACGCCTACGGCGGCGCCGCCGGGCTGCACGTCGCCGGGTACCTGCGCGAGCTCGGCTCGCCCCGCGGGATCATCCCGCTCGGGACCCTGTCGACGACCTGGTCGGCCTACGGGTGTGCCACCTCCGACGTCGTACACGTGCACGAGCGGGCCGTCCACCTGGCCTCGCCGTTCGACGCCGGGGCGCTCGAGGCGGTACTCGGGGAGCTCGAGGCGGCGGCGCGCGCGGAGTTCTCCGAGGAGGGCATCCCCGCCGACGGGCAGGTCGTCGAGCGCTTCGTCGAGATGAAGTATCCGCTCCAGATCCACCGCGTCGAGGTCTCGGTGCCGGACGGGCCCGGCGCCGCCGAGGCGCTCGGCGGGCGCTTTGCGGCGCGCTACGACCAGCTCTACGGCAAGGGCTCGGCCTTCGAGGGCGCCGGGAGCGAGATCGTCGGCTGCCGCGTCCTCGCCCGTGGCCGGCTGCCGCAGCCCGAGGCC
>CALMNS010000621.1 GCA_937871635.1 uncultured Solirubrobacter sp. | reverse complement strand
CTGACCGACCGCCCGGTGGCCCGGATCGACCCGGGGTTCGCGGTGACGCCGGGAGCGCCGGGCTCCTGGCGGCGAGGGCACGCGCCCGGTGGCTTCGCCCCCGACGGCCCCCCCGAGCGCTACGACGCGGTGGTGGCCACGGTCCCCAACGACGTCTTCGCGGGGCTGCTGTCGCCCTCGCTCGCCGCGTCGGTGGGCCGCGACTACCTCGCCTCGCTCGCGGCGATCGACTACCACGAGGCGCTCTGCCTCCTGCTCGAGCTCGACCGGCCCCTCTCCCCCTACTACTGGACGAACGTCGCCGAGCCGGGGCTCCCGTTCATCGGGGTCATCGAGCACGCGAACTTCGTGCCCGTCGAGCGCTACGGCGGGCGGCGCTTCCTCTACGTCGCCAACTACCGGGCGCCGGGCGATCCGCTGCTCGAGCTCGACCCGGACGAGCTCCTGTCCGCCTACGCCCCGGGGCTGCGGGCGATCAACCCGGCGTTCTCGCTCGACTGGGTTCGCGCGCGCTGGCGCTTCCGCGAGCCGGCGGCCCAGCCGATCGTCACCCTCGGCTACGGGCAACGGATCCCGGCGCTGGCCACGCCCGTCCGCGGGCTCGTGCTGGCCAACACGACGCAGATCTACCCGGAGGACCGAGGGACGAGCTACGCCGTGCGGCTGGGCGGCGAGGCGGCGGAGGCCCTCGTCGCGGGTCAGCGGATCTGACGAACCTCGACCCCGACCTGCACCTCGCTCCAGGCGGAGTCGGCGGTGAGCACCGCCTCGCCGGTCCGGCGGGCGAGGGCGAGGCACGCCCGATCGGCGAGCGAGAGACCGACGTGCCGGGTCAGCGGGCGAAGGATCGCGCAATCCACCGCGTCCTCGGCGAGGAACGGCTCGACGTGGATCGCTGTGCCGACGACACCCGTGCGCCGCAGCTCGTCGAGCACCTGAGCGGGATCTCCCCTTCCGGTGGCGAGCCGCTCGAGCACCTCCGTGAGGTTGACCGAGGACATCGTGCCCGCGGGGACCAGCGCCAGCCTCACCGCCTGCCCTCCCGGCTCGTCGAGCACATAGGCCAGCAGTGCGGAGGCGTCGAGGATCAACGCTCGGCGTCTTCGCGCGCTGCCTCTTCCCGACGCTCGCGGATGAGCTCGTCGACCATCGAGACGCCCGGCTCGCCGAGGTGCGCGAACATTCCGAGGCCGGCATCGACGATCGCCCGCAACGAACGCAGCCGGATGGTGCCATCGTCCTCGACGACAAGGCTCAGCTTCGCGCCGGCCTCGAGCCCGAGTTGCTCCCGAACCGCGGCGGGAAGGACCAGGCGGCCACGGTCACCGAGTACCACCGTTGTGCTTGTGTGGGACACGCAGGAAACGTACCACGCCGGTCCTGCCATCATCGCGATCCCATGAAGCGCCTCCCCACCCGCCTCGACGGCCTCGTCCTGCTCGCCCCCGCCGTCCACGGCGACGAGCGCGGCTTCTTCATGGAGACCTTCCGCGCGGACGCCTGGGCGGCGCACGGCGTCACCGGGCCCTTCGTCCAGGACAACCACTCGCGCTCGCGCCGGGGGACGGTGCGCGGGATCCACTTCCAGACCTCGCCCGGGCAGGGCAAGCTCGTGCGCTGCGCCCGCGGCGCGGTCTGGGACGTGGTGGTCGACCTGCGGCGCGGCTCGGCGACCTTCGGGGAGTGGGAGGCCGTCGAGCTCGACGACGAGCACGGGCTCCAGCTCTGGATCCCGGTCGGCTTCGGCCACGGGTTCTGCGTGCTCTCCGACGTCGCCGACTTCGTCTACAAGTGCACGAGCTACTACGACGGGGCGACGGAGGCGGGGATCTCCTTCGAGGATCCCGAGGTCGGCATCGCCTGGCCGGAGGGGGTCGAGCTGCTCTACAGCGAGCGCGACCGCGCCGCGCCGCGCCTGAGCGAGGTGCGCGACGGGCTGCCGTTCTAGCCGAGGGCGGCCCGAAGCTCGGCCTCGTGCTCGACGATCCAGGCGTGGATGTCCTCGAGGATCCGCCGCGCGTCGCGGCGGGGGCGCCAGTCGGTCAGCGCCTCGAGCCGGCTCGTGTCCGAGAGGTAGAGCGGGACGTCGCCGGGACGGTCCTCGCCCACCGCGACGATCGCCACCTCGCGGCCCGTGATCTCCCGGCACAGCGCCGTGGCCTCCTGGAGCGAGAGGCTGATCGGGCGGCCGCCGCCGACGTTGACCGTCCGCCCCGCCCAGTGGCCCGGATCGGCGAGCTGCGTCTCGAGCAGGTCCACGAGATCGTCGACGTGGAGGAGATCGCGGACCTGCTTGCCGAGGCCGCCATGGCCGATGTACTCGAGCGGCCGCCCGAGGTGGTGGCTGAGCACCCAGTGGGTGAAGACGCCCTGGTCGACCCGGCCCATCTGCCAGGGCCCGGCGATCACCCCACAGCGGTCGACGACCGTGGCCACGCCATAGGCGGCGGCGTACTCGGTGATCAGGTGCTCGCCGGCCAGCTTCGAAGCGCCGTAGAGGGTCCGCGCGCCCTCGAGCGAGCACGCCTCGGAGACCCCGCGCGGCGAGATGCCCGCCTCCGGCTGGTCGGCGGCCAGCTCGAACCGGGTCTCGGCCTCGTCGAGCCGCGCGCTCGCCAGGCGGGCCACCGGGTACACGCGGGAGGTCGACGGGAAGACGAGCTGCGCCCCGCTCAGGCGAGCCAGCTCGAGGCAGTGGAAGGCGCCCAGGAGGTTCGTGCGGACGAGGTGGTCGGGCGAGCCGCCGAGGCCGGCCAGGACGGACGGCTCGGCCGAGCACTCGACGATCGCGTCCGGCCGCCCGAGGCCCAGCACATCCTCGGCGGAGCGGACGTCACCGTGCCGGAAGCGGACGCCGGCGGCCCTCAGGCGCGGCAGGTTGAGCTCGGACCCGCGTCGATGGAGGGAGTCGAAGGCGACGACGTCCCAGTCCGGGTGCCGGGTGGCGAGCTCGACCGCGACGGTCGCCCCGACGAAGCCGGCGCCGCCGGTGACCAGGAGCTCCAAGCCGGTCAGGCGTGAGCCGACGCGAGCCAGCGGTCGGCGTTGTGGTCGTGGATCTCCCGGAGGATGGCGTCGAGGTCGTACGCAGGGGTCCAGGCGGGATAGTCGCGGCGCCACTCGGCGAGGTCGGAGATCCACCAGCGGTGGTCGCCGATGCGGGCCTCGGGCGAGAGGCTCCAGTCGAGCGTGCGGCCCGCGACCGCCTCGCACGCCGCGATCGCCTCGCGCATCGAGCAGTTCGCCTCCCGCCCGCCGCCGAGGTTGTAAACGGCGGCGGCGCGCGGGGCGTGGAGGAAGGCCTCGATGGCGGTGACGACGTCGTGGGCGTGGATGATGTCGCGGACCTGCTTGCCGTCGTAGCCGTGCACCGTGTAGGCCGTCCCGGTCACGACGCAGCGCATCAGGTAGGCGAGGAAGCCGTGCAGGGCGGCGCCCTGGTGCGCCGGCCCGGTGAGGCATCCGCCGCGCAGGCAGACCGTCGGCATCCCGAAGTACCGGCCGTACTCCTGGACGAGCAGGTCGGCGGACGCCTTCGACACGCCGAACAGCGAGTGCAAGGTGGCGTCGATGGAGAGGCTCGTGTCGATGCCCCCGTAGGCCGGATGGCCGGGCGGCAGCTCGAGGCGGGTCTCGTGCTCGACGAGCGGCAGCCGGTTCGGTCGGTCGCCGTAGACCTTGTTGGTGGACATGAAGACGAAGGGGGTGTCCGGGGCGCCGTGCCGCACGGCCTCGAGGAGGTTGAGCGTCCCCACCGCGTTGACGCCGAAGTCCGTCGCCGGGTCGCTTGCGGCCCAGTCGTGGGAGGGCTGGGCGGCGGCGTGGACGACGAGGGCGAGCTCGCGGCCGTGGTCGCGGACGACCCGCCGGACGCCCTCGGCGTCGCGCACGTCGAGCTCGATCGACCGGAATCTGAGCGGATAGTCGCGCTCGAGGCGAGCGGTGGTCGGGGCCGTCGACGCCTCCGGTCCGAAGAAGGTGGCCCGCGAGTCGTTCTCGATCCCGATCACGTCGAAGCCCGAGCGCACGAACCGCTCGACCGCCGCGGAGCCGATCAGGCCCCCCGAGCCGGTGACGATGACGGTGCCCGTCACCGCGGTCCCGGCGGGACGAGGAAGCGGGCGGCTGGCCGCGCGGAGCGCCACCGGTGCCGGCGCTCCTCCGCCGCCGCGCCGAGGCGGTAGTCGCCCCGGCTCAGGTGATGCTCGAGGAAGACGGAGAGCACGATGAAGGCGTAGCGGCTGCCCATCTCCTGCAGCTGGAGCTTCGACTCGCCCGCGCGGCGATTCGTCCACCGGATCGGGACGATCGCGTAGGAGTGACCTCGGACCACGGCCTTCAACGGGATCTCCACGGTGAGGTTGAAGTGCTGGGAGAGGAGCGGCCCGACTCCGTCGATCACCTCGCGCCGGTACGCCTTGAAGGCGTTCGTCGTGTCGTCGTACCCATGACCGAACAGGGCCCGGATCCCGAGGTTCGCCGCCCGGTTGATCACGCGCTTGAGCCGCGGATAGTCGCGGGTGCCGCCCCCGGTCACGAAGCGTGAGCCGAACGCGCAGTCGTAGCCCGCCTCCAGCAGGCGGTAGTAGGCGATCAGGTCGTCGGGATGATCTGAGCCGTCGGCCATGACGATGGCCACCGCGTCGCCCGTGAAGACCTCCAGGCCGGCGCGCACGGCGAAGCCGAACCCGCTGGGGTTCGGCGACCGCAGCCCGCGGACCTCGGGGTGAACCGCCTCCAGACGGGCGATGACCTCGGCCGTGCCGTCGGTCGAGGCGTCGTCGACGACGACGATCTCGTGGTCGATCCCCGCCTCGCCGAGCCGGGCGGTGAGCGCTTCGACCGTCGGCCGGAGCGAGGCCTGCTCGTTGCGAGCGGGGATGACGACGCTGAGGCGCACGAAGGACGAGAGGCTAGCCGCCGGGATCGCCGGCCGTGCGAGCATCCACGGACGTGGAAGGCCGGTCGACCCGCTCGCGCGAACCGTTGGTCCTCGTCGTCGGCGAGGGCGCGGACGCCCTCGCCACCGAGCGTGAGGTGCGCGGCTCGGCGGGTTCGCCCCAGACGCGTCTCGTCGCGCCCGCCGGGCTGGAGGCCGCCCTCGCCGGCAGCCATGTCGACCTCGTCGTGCTCCTCCTCGCGGGCACCCGCGTCGCCGCCGGCTGGCTCGACGGCCTCCGGGCGGCGGCGGCCACCGACGGCTCGGTGGCCACGGTCAGCGC